>JANNYV010000727.1:0-3216 GCA_031410275.1 Bacteroidota bacterium | reverse complement strand
GACTTACGACTTATGACTTATGACTTATGACTTTCGACTTATGACTTAAAAAAAAGGTTGCTCCTGATAAGCAACCAATTTTTACACATAAAAGAACAAAAAACTATTAAACAAATGCAATGAAAAAAGTGACAAAAAGGTCAAAAAACAATATGTATGTCAAACTTTAATCACTAAAAAAAAACCGTATTATTTCTTCATCAACATCTAAAAACAAAGGAAGAACTTTATTTGATTTTAAAAAAGGTAATTGAGACTAAACGCTGTCTGGCAGAGGCTAAAGTAAAGCTCATTCACCATCAAAAAAGGGCTCTTATCCGGTCATTTAAATAAGGTGTTGTAACTTATTTATTTTATTGAAAACCTGAATTGAGCCCCAATCAATTGAAACTCAATATTGTTTTAGAACAAGCAAAAAATTGAAAGTGAACAGAATTTGATTTACAGCTTAGATTTTTTAGCTATTTTCGTAATTCAAAGTAACCTTATATTTAACCCAACCCTGTCCAATTTGGCATCATTCTAGCTGCTATTTCATTTCGACCGATTGGCCAAATTGAAAAATTAAACATTATGAAACAACTTCTACTCACATCGACTTTAATTTGCCTGTTTCTCTTTGCCAGGGCACAAACAAATACCTCATCAACAAGAGGCAATTTACATACGCCTAAACCGTTTTATTCGTATACACCTGATGGAAGAGCTGAGTATCAAATTTCGAAACAAAAAATACTGGTAAAATTTAAAGCCGGGATAAGTTTTACTGAACAATCAACTATCGTAAAAGAATTCCCTCTTTTAAAACCACTTCAACCTGAGATGTTACTTCCCTCACCAAAGGTTTCATTGCTCGAATTAAATTCAACAAGCAGCAGTCAAGAAGACATTCTTGCAATGATTGCGCAATTAAATCAGCACGATAAAATCATGTATGCAAATCCTTTTTTGGTTTACAAGGATGGTACATTACAAGGTATTACAGAACGCTTTTTTGTGAAGCTAAAATCACCGGCCGATTATTCATTGCTTCTGCAAGAAACAAAAAAGAATCATTGTAAAATAGGCGATTCTTATCCGTACGATAAATTACTTTATTTTATTGAAGTTGATAAAACATCAGCCGGCAATGCCTTAGAAATAGCTAATAAATTAACTGAGACAAAAAAATTCGCAGCTGCGGAACCTGACTTTTTATTATTACTAAAAAAGATGACACCCAATGATCCATTCTTAACTTATCAATGGGCATTAAATAATACCGGTTCTTCTATTCAATATAGCGGAACACCCGGCGCGGATATGAATGTGTTTAATGCATGGACGTTAACAACAGGAAATTCATCAACAAAAGTAGCCGTCATTGATGAAGGTGTTGATTTGATTCACCCTGATTTAGCCGGGAATATATTGGCGGGTTATGATGGCACTGGTCTTGGAAGTGGCGGTGCGCCAAGTGGTAATGATGCACATGGTACAAATTGTGCCGGTATTATTGCAGCGGTTGGAAATAATGGAATTGGTATAGCCGGTGTTGCGTATAATGCGAAAATAGTACCGGTACGAATTGCCTATAGCTCAGGTTCGAGTTGGGTAACATCAAATGCATGGATAGGAACCTGTATAGATTGGGCATGGAATCAGGGTGATGCCGATGTATTAAGCAATTCATGGGGCGGTGGAAGTTCATCAACATTAATCAATGACCCAATAGGAAGAGCCACTACATTAGGTCGAGGAGGTCTCGGCTCGCCTGTCCTTTTCGCAGCCGGAAATGATAATGGTGCTGTCGCCTATCCTGCTACTTTATCAAATGTAATTTCAGTGACTGCAATGAGTATGTGTAATCAACGCAAAAGTACAGGCTCTTGTGACGGTGAAACATTTTGGGGTTCGAACTATGGAGTGAACGCAGATGTTTCTGCACCGGGGGTAAAAATATACAGTACCGATATCAGCGGAGCCAATGGCTATAGCACCGGTGATTATTATGCAACCTTCAATGGCACTTCATCAGCAACACCTAATACATCGGGTGTGATGGCTTTAATTCTTGCTGTCAATCCATCACTGACAATGTCACAAGCCAGGCAAATACTTGAATCGACTTGTGATAAAGTAGGAGGATATACGTATACAGCCGGCGTCGCCAATCAACCCAACGGAACATGGAGTAATGATTTGGGATATGGAAAAGTAAACGCTTATGCAGCGGTTCAACTTGCCAATCCTTCGCCTTGTGTCAATCCTCCGGGAGTGGCAACAACAAATGCATCACCCAATGCGATTTGTATAGCAAGCGCTATTTCATTTACATTATCCGGAATTTCATTCGGAACAAGCCAAACCTATCAATGGCAATCGAGCCCGAACAATACAACGTATACAAATATAAGTGGTGCAACAAGTTCTAGTTTTTCTGCAACCGTAGGAGCCACCGCTTGGTATAGGTGTGCTGTTACTTGCGGAGCAACAACCAATTCGACACCGGTACAAGTCGTGTTTACAAATGCCACCATATATACTTTTCCATTTACAGAAAATTTTGATGCTTCAACCGCATTGCCTTGTGGATGGAGCGTTATAGATGCAAATGCAGATGGATTTAAATGGTCTTCTCAAATTACCAACCCAAGATCAACACCAAATACAATGACATATGCCTATAACTATACAAATACAAGCATTGCCGCAAATGATTGGGTGTTCTCTGCTCCATTATCATTAGTTGCAGGAACAAATTACAGGGTTCGCTTTTGGCAACGCGTTCATTCAGCCAGTTACCCCGAAAAGTTAGAAGTAAAATGGGGCTCATCTGCCTCTGTTGCCGGCATGACTTCAACGGCAATTTTTAGCAATAGTAATTTAATCAATACCACTTATGTTGAGGATACAACAACCCTTATTTCCCCTACTGTTTCAGGTACCTATTATGTTGGCTTCAGAGCCTTTAGTGATGCCGACAAGTGGGACTTAAATATTGATGACGTAACATTTGAAATTGTGGCAGGAGTAAGTTTAGTTGGTGATTTAGTAAGCAATCCAATTATTGTAAACCTGCCCTTTACAGGAACCTATTCGAATGCTACTAGCTCAGGATTTACAAGTGCTTATACAGGCGCAAATCAGCAGGCATCGCCTGATATATTTTTTCGTTTTACGACAGGGCCATGTGCCGATTCAATTAAGGTGAGCTCATGCGGATCAAATTTCGAT
>JANNYV010000726.1:0-1619 GCA_031410275.1 Bacteroidota bacterium | reverse complement strand
CATCCACATAAAAGCAAGTGTGCTGATATTGATGAGCAACAAAATAATAATTACGATTTTTAAAAATCTTGAATTTTCCATCCCGTTAGTGTTTATAAAGTATTGAGATAAGAGAAATATTCTTTGTAAACAGGATTGTTGTCAGTTCGACCTGATGTCGATTTTTTATCGTATTGAATAATTGAAACAACATTAATTCCTGTTAATAAAACAATACATGCAGCTGCTACCCATTTCACCAATGGCTGCATATATATGATTTTGCCTTTGGCATAAGTTGTATTTAATAATCGCTCGGTCAAATGAGTTGAAACTTCAGCACGCTGAATATTATCTGCAATGTTTAAAGTTTCCTGAATCCAATTCTCTTTCCGGTTCATATGCGTTTAGATGTTAATTGTTATAAAAACTTGCGGTTTATTAATTTATTTTTCATTCTTCTCATAATAGTCTCCCAATAATTTTTGAAGATTCTGCCTGGCACGAAACATTAATGATTCAACTGAAGAAATGGTAACTTCCATTACTTCAGCAATTTCAGCATAACTCAAGCCTTCTGTTTTGTGTAATACAAAGGCAGTCTTTTGGTTTGCCGGTAGTTTGTCAATAGCAGCAAATAAAATGGCTGCGCGTTCTTTGTTTTCTAATTGAACTCCCGGATGGAAAAAGTTGGGTATTTCAGTTATTGGATTCAATCCATCATCAGTAATCAAATTTTGTATAAATGCAAAACGTTTCTTTCGCTTTTTACTTCGGATAAATTCGAGCGACTTAGCTATGGTAATCCGATAGATCCATGTGGATAATTTTGATTCACCTTTAAACTGGTTGATGTGTTGGTAAACCGACAAAAAAACTTCTTGCGTAATATCTTCAGCGTCAAGCTGATTTTGAAGAATACCAAGTGCGCTATTAAAAACACGGCTTTGCTGTTCTTTAATTAAAAGGTTAAAAGCAGTTTGATTTCCGGCTTTTAATTCAGTTATTAATTCCTGCTCGTTCAAATTTTACAGTGGCTAATAACTGTTTATGTATTCAGTTTTTTATAAACTATAAATAAAATAAAAAATTATTTTTCTTCTTTCCTGCGTTTACGCTCCTGGGTCAGTAACAGTAATTCGCGACCCATTTGACCGCTGATAGAAGTATTTTCCTGTGCCCTGCGCATCAGATAAGGTAATACAGCTTTAACCGGACCGTAGGGTACATACTTGCAAACATTATAACCTGCTTTTGCCAGATTAAAACTAATATGATCGCTCATGCCTAATAATTGCGAAAAGTAAATTCGATTATCTGTTGGGGCAATCTTGTTTTGCTGCATCAGGTGAACCAGCACCATGCTGCTTTGTTCGTTATGCGTTCCGGCACAAATTGCTATATCGTTGATGTGTTCAACACAATATTTAAGTGCAGCATCATAATCACGGTCGGTAGCTGCTTTATCAGGTTGTATGGGCGAAGAATATCCCATTTCTTCTGCACGCTTACGTTCTTTCTCCATATAAGCACCGCGAACTAATTTTGCGCCGACATGATATGAATTTGTCTTACCAATAGTCACCGAATGATTCAAATATTCTAAACGGTCTTTACGGTACATTTGAAATGTATTATAG
>JANNYV010000725.1:0-4909 GCA_031410275.1 Bacteroidota bacterium | reverse complement strand
TATGGGATTCAAATTGTAATCTCACTTCATCAACAGATCGAAACGGACATACCACAACCTATCAATATGATTTTTTAAACAGAAAAATAAAAACAACAAATTCTCTTGGCGAAAAAGATTCGGTGGCTTATGATGGAACCGGAAAAATTATTTATCAAAAAACTCAAAACAATGCCTTCCTTTTTTACACGTATGATGCGGCCAATCGATTGGTTGCTTTGTCTGATTCTTTAGGAATATTAGAAAGCTATCGCTATGATGCCAATTCAAATTTGACCTCGGTAAAAAATGCAACCAATGATTCAACAAGATATACCTATGATTCGCTCAACAGAAAGAAAACAACGATTGACCCGGCAGGAAATAATGAAGTGAATAGCTATGATAATAACTCAAATTTAATTTCATCGACAGATAGAAACGGGCATACCACAACTCATACATTCGATGCAGATGATAGAAAAATTTCGACCACCTCACCTTTAGGATATGTTACAACAATGACTTATGATGCTGTTGATAATTTACTCACAAGTACCGATAATAGTGGTCGCACCACAACCTTTGTGTATGATGTGAATAACAGAATGACGAGTGAAACCAGAGCAGATGGTTCATTTAAAAATTATACTTACGATGCCAAAGGCAATGTGCTTACCCGAAGTATGGATGGAGGAGTTACTATCACCAATTCGTATGAAGTACTTGATCGGTTGACCTTGCAAAATTATCCCGGCACAAACGATAATGCGTTTACTTATGATAATGAAGGCAATGTATTAACCGAGAATAATAGCAATGCAACCATTACAAATAGCTATGATAATGTAAATAGAAAATTAAGTGAAACATTGAATGGAAAAACAGTTTCATATACTTATAATATACCCGGCAGAAAAAAAACAATTACTTATCCAAGCGGACGAGTGATAGAAGATAATTACGATTCAAGAATGAGATTGGCATCAATAAAAGAAGGTTTGAATACACTCTCAGTTTGTGCGTATGATGCTTCGAATCGTTTGCTATCAAATACTTTAGGGAATGGTGTTGTCACAACTTATACCTATAACACACGCAACTGGGTGACAAACTTAAATCATAAACATGGCATTGATACCATAGCCGCATTTAATTACTCATTGAATAATATTGGTGACATAATGAATGTTGAAAAAAGGCATAGAACAAGTCATTCAGAAGCCTATACTTATGATATAAATGATCAATTGACTAATTATAAAGAAGGAACATTAAGTGGGGGAAATATTGCTACTCCTTTCGCGCAAACACAATTTACATTAGATGCTGTGGAGAATAGAAGCAGCATGGTAAAAAGCACCTTACAACCCAATCCGGCAAATGCTTATTCGTTTGCACAAAGTAACGGTGCAGGCTTAGATGCTATGACCGGAGCTGCCCAAGTTTTAAATCCTAACAATGATGATAATCTTACTAGTACCTTGAGTATCGGGTTTACATTTTATTACGAAGGAGTTCCTTACACTAACTTCATGATGTCGCCCGACGGATTTATTAAACTTGGCACAGGTGGTATAGCAGAAAACAATAACCTGATAGCCAATACAGTTAATCGTCCTAAGTTCATGCCGATGTGGGATAATTTAGCAACAGGAATTACAGGTAATGGAAAAATGTTATTGAGTGGAACCGTTGGAAATCGAATATTAAAACTTCAGTGGTTTGTAACCATTCCGAGAAATATTGCCGGTGCTGCCAACTCCACATTTCAACTCTGGTTGTACGAAGCAACAGGTGTCATTGAATATCGTTATGGTGTTGGAAATGCACCCACAGGAGGAGCTACAGTTGGCATTAATAGTGTAGCGGCGAATCCCGGAAATTTTATTAGTGTAACAACATCTTCTAATACTGCAAGTAATAATGTTCCAAATAATGCGAACAATGTGTGGCCAGGTAATAGTCGTAAATATACTTTCACTCCTTCATTTTCTAACGTTGCAAACACTACAAATTATACAGCAAATAATGTAAATAAATATACAGCCATAAATACCACAAACCCTACTTACGATGCGTATGGAAATACATTATTTGATGGAGTAAATACCTTTCAATATGATTATGAAAACCGTTTGATAGCCGTTAACCCAAGTACATTAACAGCGAGCATATACAAGTATGATGCAAGAGGAAGAAGGATACAAAAGACAACTTCTGCCGGAACCATTAATTATTTTTATGATAGAAATAATGTGATTGAAGAACGTGATAATGCAAACGTAGTATTGGCAACTTATGTTAAAGCCGACAATCATGGAATTATTTTCGCAGACCTTCTTAGTGATCTTTGGTGGCGTGAACCGCTTGGAGGACTTGGATACATCAGCATGAGAAGAGGAGGCTTAGATTATTTTTATCATACAAATTCTCTTGGCTCTGTTGTAGCAGTTACAGATCAAACAGGCAATGCAACAGAACGGTATGAATATGATGAATATGGTAAACCTTCCATATTTGATGGCAACTATATACCTCGCACATCAACTGCAATTGGAAACACTTACATGTTTGCAGGCAAAGAGTATGATGCTGAAACAGGAAATTATTACTCGAATGGACGTACTTATAATCCAACATGGGGACGACATAATCAATGGAATTCTGCGGCATCAGCAACAAAAAATTTATATACGTATGCCGGCAATAATCCAATCAATCAAAATAGTAAGTTGTCTGGTATTTATTTCGGTATTGGTAACTGGTGGGATCCTCGTAACTGGTGGGATCCTGTAAGGAAAGTACTTTCAATAATGTTGCCCGGTTCAGATCATATTCTGCCCGGCAAAAGATTTCCTATGCCGCCTAGACCAAAAGTACCCTTTCCTCCAAGACCAAAATTTCCGGTACCACCATTGCCGGAACCAGATCCACTTCCAAAAGTGACATTAGAAGAAATGAGGTCTGACAATAATTTAAGGAGCTTGAATGCAGGAAATGGAATGGGTAATATGAATATGATATGTGCATCAGCAGGAGGCTGGGGTTTATTAGGAGTGAAACCTCCTTTACCCCCACATTTAGTCGCTTTTGCACAGGGGCTTGAAGCTGCGGAGGTTATAAAAGCAATTCCAGTCACACTTGGCGGGAAGCCTGCTACTGTGGAAAAGGTATTAAAAGAAATGGGCGGAGAAATATATGAAGAAGGAGTAGGTGGTTTAGTTGATACAGTTTGGGATTACTGGACAACTTGGTAACTATTAAGATTATCTCTTCGAAGGCTGTGCCTTCGTAAGCAATGTGTTCTTCATAGTCTGTGACTATCTCCTAATCCGGTATTTGTGTATTCATAAACCAGTGTAAAGAAATATAGCAACTATCACAAAAAAAAATAAAACATTAAAAAATAATACAATGAAAAATAATAATAAAACTCGAATCACTTTGAATACAATAGTTCAAAGAATATTCATCATCCTGTTATTGTTAATTATACAAAACAATTTTATGAATGCACAAATTGCTCAACCTCTTGGAGCACAATCAAGCGTGTTCGGTAATCCATATCAGGAAGCCGCTTTTACAACACCAACAATTACCGGAACAACCACAGTATGCACAGGACAAACAACTACACTGACTGCTAACAGTGGATATAGTAGTTACGTATGGTCGAACGGAAATATAACATCATCAACAACAGTTGGTGCAGGATCATACACCGTTACAGTTACAGACGCAATTGGATGCACACGCTCTAATTCTGTTGTTGTAATTTCAAATTCATGCGGACTAACCTTAAATTTAAAATGCTTTATACAAGGGTATTATGCAGGAGCCGGAACAATGACACCTGCCTTGATGAATCAAGGCATCGGCACAAATCTATTATTAACTGATAGTATCACGGTTGAATTGCACAATGTAATATCTCCTTATTTATTATTTGATTCAAGAAAAGTTGTATTAAATACCAACGGCCAATCTATGGCTATATTTAATAGTTTGAGTGGCGCTTACTACATTGTTATAAAACATCGAAATGGACTAGAGACATGGAGTGCTTCACCCATTTCATTTAATACCTCAGTAGTTACCTACGATTTCAGTAATGCAAATTCAAAAGCCTACGGCTCAAATCAGAGCGAGGTTGAGAGCGGAGTGTGGGCGATCTATTCAGGCGACATCACTCACGATGAAAATATTGACTTGCTTGATGCGGCACTTCAGGAAACTGATATTAACACATTCCAATTTGGATATTTCGCAACTGATATTAATGGTGATGGCAATGTTGATTTGTTAGATGCACCTATTGTTGAAACAAATATAAATGGGTTTGTTTTTTCTAGTCATCCATGATTATTCAACAATAAAATAATTAAGGAATTAAGCAATGAAAGTCAAATACGGGAGGTGAAACAGCGATTAAGAATTATCAAATATCATATTGTGGAATTTCATATTCCTTCATTGTTCAGCTTAAATAATCCTTAAACAATCCTATTAGATATTGCTTTAGCCACTGCTTCGGTACATGAATTAACTTACAGTTTTTAAAAAATATGGCTGATATGAAAATTCACCGTTGGACAAGATATTTGACAACGATCCGCAATAATTTTATTACTAAAACCTTGTACTATCAAGTCTAATATTTCTTGCTCATGTTGCGGTAAGTGAAATTGTTCGTTGTTTGGCTTTTTATTTTTTTGTTGCATGAATGCTAAAACTTTTCAGACTATACTGGGCGTCATAGGTGCACCGCCTTCACAAACCATTTCAATAAAGTTTTTTTTTGATTTTTAATTCGGAATGAAAATTTCAGAAGAAGGATTTAGAATTACAAATTCTAAATAAGTGAAACGAAAAGTGTGCACACCGCTCAAATAATTTTCATTACTTTTCATTTAGCAAGTATTGATTT
>JANNYV010000724.1:0-6248 GCA_031410275.1 Bacteroidota bacterium | reverse complement strand
TAAGCCATTGGTTTCAAATCCTTCACATTCTCGATGGCAACACCCAGTTCCTTATATATAGGTATGAAGTGAGCAGTATTGGTTTTTACATCCGCAAAATAAATCTGGTTGTCGCGAACCATGTGTTCATTCCAACCTTCGATGTCGGAATAACGTAGTCCGGAATAGCACTGAACCATGAACCATGCTCCGGCATTATGAATATTTTTATCCTTCGATTCAGTCACCAGTTTTTCAACGGCTTTCATTTCTTGTTGCGTAAGATAATTTCTGAGCTTCTTTATCTCACCTGGAAGTTTGTATTTTCCAACACCGAATGGATACTCCATTTCGATGCCCCGCTCGATGGCAAAATTTACTACAGCTCGTACAAATTTCAGAGGTGCCAGTCGGCTGTTCGGATTGGTATATTTCAATTTCAAAAAATCTTCGAATGAGAGCAACCATTTTTTATCTACTTGATAGATGTTTGCATCTGGGGCGAATATCTTTAATAAGTCTAAACAAAATCCCCAACGCCGGAGCGTTCCCTTATTGTCGATAGTCTTATCAATATATTCCTGCGCTTGGTCTGTAAGTTTTAAAACGGTTGCCGCTTTATTGTCAACTATTGATCGCAGCATTTCACCAGACAATTGCTCTTTGATGGCATTATCATAAAATACCTTCTCCAACTTCTCAAACTCATGTTTGATGATGGCATTCTTTTGAGCATGGAGTGGATCGCTCACCATAATATGTTTATAGCCGGTTACCTTTTCTTTAAACGAAGAAATTTTAACCTTAATCCCTAAAGATTTGAAGATGGATTTGCGCTCATAAGTAATGCGTAATCGAATTGGCTGTTCATCATTCTGATATTTAACGTTTTTCAGTGTGACAGCAATAGTAGGTATCTTCATAGTTTGAGTTTTCGGGTACAACATTGGGGGACAACATAGGGTACAACAAATATACAAAATACTGTCCAACTCTGTACACATGTGTACAACTTCAATCGGCTGAAAGCCTTGGCAATTCTATACTTTCGCTGATAGGCATGAAAAAAGGCACTTGTAAAAAGTGCCTTTAAGTGACCGCGTTAGGATTCAAACCTAAAACCCCCTCATCCGTAGTGAGGTACTCTATTCAGTTGAGCTACGCAGCCATTCACAACAGGCATCTCGCCAATTATTTTGGAAGGGCGAAGATAAGAGATACTTTTGTCTCTGCAAAAAAATAAAAAATGAATATTGAACTTTGGAGTTTGGGGAAGGAAAATACAAAACTTGTTGATAAAGCGATTGAAGAATACAGTGTCAGGCTTAACAGATATACAGGATTCAGTATCGTAGCCATTGATAACTCAAAACTAGCTAAAACATTACCTAAACTGCAATTATTAGATAAAGAAGCTGAACTAGTATTTGATAAACTTCAAGACAGAGATTTGTTGATTGTATTGGATGAACATGGCAAATACTTTACATCTAAAGAATTTTCTGAAAAATTGAATCAATTGATGAATCTGTCACCGGTCAGAATAATTTTTTTGATTGGTGGGAGCTATGGTATTGCCAAAAAATTAAAACAAAAAGCAAGCCTTGTACTTGGCTTATCTACTTTTACATTTCCGCATCAATTGGTCAGGCTCCTGTTTACCGAACAACTTTACCGAGCCTTTACTATTTTAAAGAATGAAAAATATCATCATGAGTAATTGGATAAAAACTATTTTTAATTACCTTTGCCCGCCTTGTAAGAAAGTGATAAGCTGCTAGCTTGCAAAATGGCGTGATAGCTCAGTTGGTTAGAGCGCAGCACTCATAATGCTGAGGTCTCGAGTTCAAATCTCGATCACGCTACCTAAATAAAAGCCTTTCAAATATTGTTGGAAGGCTTTTGTCTTTTTAAGACTCAAATATTTTATTCGATTCCTCGGCTTGTATAAGCAACATCTCATAACCATTTTTTATCCTTGCGCCTTTTGCTTCACAAGATAATAGGAACATCGTTTTTTCAGGGTTGTAAATTAAATCAAATGCGTAATGCGTTTCATTGATAAAATGATAAGGGATTGGTAATTGTTCATACACATTAGGATACATTCCAATAGGAGTTGTATTAATCATCAATGTATATTCTGAAAGTATTTCTTCGTTTAAAGCAGAATACGGAATGGTTTGTTGTAACTCATTTCTACTTACAATAAAAAAAGGAATTTGCAATTTATTCAAAACAAAAGCAACCGCTTTACTCGCGCCACCACTGCCGAATACCAAGGCCTTTAGCGGTTGTGAATTGATGAAAGAGTAAAGTGATTTTTCGAAGCCGATGATGTCTGTATTATAACCACTCAATTGATTGTTCTTAACTCGCACACAATTTACAGCACCAATTATTTTGGCCATGTCATCAATATGATCCAAATAGTTTAGCACATTTTCCTTGTGAGGAATGGTCACATTAAATCCGTCAAGATGATATTCTTTGATAAGTTTTTCTAAGGATTTTAAATGATAGATTTCAAATTTTTTATAATCAGCATTGATTTCTAGACTAGAAAATTTTTCTGAAAAATACTGTTCAGAAAATGAATGTGATAATGGATATCCGATCAGCCCATAGTGTTTCAAACCAAATACTTCATTAATCTTTGTTCAAATAAAATTCAAATGTGTCACCTCGTAACCCTAACCGTGTAGCTTCTAATGGAATCACTTCATTAGGTGCAATATTTCCTAAATTGACATTCGCACCGCAGAGTTCCATAAAATAAACTTGTTGCGCTTTTTGCGGGGCCTCCCAAATAATTTTTTCTTCAGGAATTTGTGTCAAAATTTCCTGCACGAGTCCTTCCCTTACTTCACCGCTGCTTCTGTAAATACCTACATTACCTGCTTCGCGTGCTTCGGCTATTACATAGGTACTGCCTGCTTCTAGCTCAGCTCGCATCAATTCTATCCACTTATACGGAGGAATAATATGCGCTGCATCTTTGCTCCCGACCTCACTTAATACAGTAACAACTTTTGCGAGCTTTTCTATATAGCCGCATTTTTCAGAGTGGGGTATACTGACAGAACCATCTGAAACTTCAACATGTTTCAAACCATATTCTTGTATCATAGCAAGGTATTCATCAAAACAATTTCGAATTAGAAATGCTTCGAATAATGTACCTCCAAAATAAACCGGCATGTCATTTTCTGCATAAATAGCAAGCTTTTCCTTCAAGTTTGGCGTTACCATGGAGGTTCCGAAACCAAGCTTTACAATATCAACATGAGGCCCGGCAACAGATAAAAAATTAATAACTTCCTGATTGCTAAGTCCTTTATCCATGACCATGGTAAGCCCATGAGTTCGTGGTTTCTTATCTCGTTGCGGTATTTGTGGTAAATTGAAATTCATACCGCAAATATAATACCATCTTGCTTTATAAAATAGAGTTCGGCGGTTTATGTTAGCGGTTGTTGAGTTATTGGGTTAATGGGTTAGTGAGTTATTGGGTTATTCTCTATGATTTAGAATTCCTCAATCCTTATTTCTTATTTTCCATTTCTCATTTACATTCATAACTAAACCCGAAACGCTCCTTCAACAATAGCCTTTTGCTCTTCAGCATGTATCTTTGCATAGCCTGTAGCGGTTGATGCACTTGCCATACGGGTGAGATAACCCATCTTTAATTGCTGATCATCAATATTCATTTTAAGGAAAGAAGCGGCACCCATATTACGAGGTTCTTCCTGCACCCAAATCCATTGTGCTTGTTTATATTTGCTTTGATATAGACTTATTATCTGATTCATCGGCAACGGATGTATTTGCTCGAGCCGAATGAGAGCAATATCATTTCGATTGTTCGTTTGTTTGTATTCCAACAAATCATAATAAATTTTACCGCTGCATAGCAATACACGCTTGACGGTTTTCGCATCTGTTACCTGTTCATCATCTATCACTTCTTTAAAACTACCGCTAGTAAATTCATCCAACTTGCTGTAGGCTTTTGCCAGACGAAGATTAGCCTTCGGAGAAAAATTAATCATCGGTTTCCTAAATTCAAAATTTAGCTGACGACGCAATGCATGAAATAAGTTTGCTGAGCTTGTACAATTGGTAATGATCATATTGTTTTCCGCACAAAGTTGCAAGAAGCGCTCCATACGGGCACTTGAATGCTCAGGCCCTTGACCTTCATAACCATGAGGCAGTAACAATACCATGCCATTTTGTTTGCCCCATTTTGTTTCGGCACTGGCTAAAAATTGATCAATCATGGTTTGAGCGCCATTACAAAAATCGCCGAATTGTGCTTCCCATATAACTAATGTATTGGGGTTTGCCATTGCATAACCATACTCAAAACCCATTACGGCATACTCACTCAATAATGAATTAAATATCCTGAATTGCCCTTGCTTGTCTCCGATTTTACTAAGACGGTTATGATGATCATTTGTGTTCTCATCATAAATAACAGCATGACGGTGTGAGAAAGTTCCTCGCTCTACATCTTGCCCGCTCATACGAACATCATTGCCTTGTTCAAGTAAACTGCCATACGCTAATAATTCACCGGTTGCCCAATCAATTAGCCCTTGCTCTTTTAACAGTTTTATTTTGTCATCAATTAGCTTCTGTACCTTTTTCAACGGTGTAAATCCCTCCGGAATTTTCATCATGGCATCAAACACTGTTTGAAGTTTTTCTTTACTGATAGCTGTTACTGGCGATGCTAAAAAATCATTTTCATTTGCACGGCGAAGTGCGGCCCATGCTAACTCAGGTTCCTGGCGTTTGTAGGGTAGGGGTTTTTGTTTTACCTCGTCTAAGCGATCTTGTAGATCTGTCCAAAATGTTTTTTCCATTTCTTTGGCCAGCGCATTATCTACATCACCTTGTTGCTCTAATTTTTTGACATACACTTCTCTAGGGTTCGGATGTTTGTCAATCAACGAATACATTTCCGGTTGTGTAAATTTCGGATCATCGCCTTCATTATGTCCATGCTTGCGATAGCAAACCATATCAATAAACACATCGCGGTTAAATTCCTGACGAAAGCGCAAAGCCAATTCAGACACTTTCACAACTGCTTCCGGGTCATCGCCATTCACATGAAACACAGGAGCCTGTACCATACCTGCTACACTGGTACAATAATCTGTACTTCGTGCATCATCAAAATCTGTCGTAAATCCGATTTGATTATTGATGGCAAAGTGAATGGTACCACCGGTATAATATCCTCTTAAATCACTCATTTGTAAAACCTCATATACAATGCCTTGACCTGCAACTGAGGCATCGCCATGAATTAATATCGGCAAAATTTTATCATAATCACTATCGTATAATGTATCGGCTTTAGCTCTTGCAAAGCCTTCTACTAAAGGGTTTACGGCTTCGAGATGAGAAGGGTTTGGCATGAGCTGAAGATTTATTTTTTTATTATTCTGGGTGATTAAATCGCTCTTAAAACCCAAATGATATTTTACATCTCCACTACCCATGGTCGTATCTGCCGGTGCACTGCCTTCAAACTCAGTGAATATTTGTTCATATGTTTTATGAAGAATATTAGCAAGGATATTTAAACGACCTCGGTGTGCCATACCTATTACAACCTCTTGCACGTTTTGTTCAGCCGCTTCAGTAATAATAGCATCCAACGCAGCAATAGTACTTTCTCCGCCTTCTAATGAAAATCTTTTTTGACCAATAAATTTGGTATGCAAAAATTTTTCGAAGATGACGCCCTGATTCAATTTTTCAAGAATGCGTTTCTTTTTTGACAAGGGCAATTCTTCCGTCATCGTTTTTTCGAACTCTTTTTCAACCCAATTGCAAATGGTTTCATTATTGATATAAGTAAATTCAATACCGACCGTAGAAGTATATATTTTTTGAAGATGGGCGATGATATCTTTCAATTTAGATTTTTGTAAACCAAAAAATCCGGATGCCTGAAACTCGGTTTCTAAATCAGCATCACTTAATCCAAAATGTTCGAGTTCGAGATGCGCATGGCGGTCTTTACGTTTGCGAATGGGATTGGTATTACTAAGTAAATGTCCACGTTTACGATATGCGCGGATGAGACGATAAACGCCAAACTCTTTCGACATATCAGCGCTGGCACTGATTGCAGGAGACGGAACTGTTGTTGAAGCAGCTGTTTTTTCTGTATTTACAACAGTACCATTTTTAGGAGTATCCTTTGCATACAAGATGGCAAAATCAAATCCGCTGCACATGGA
>JANNYV010000723.1:0-3524 GCA_031410275.1 Bacteroidota bacterium | reverse complement strand
TTTTCGTTTCAACCATGGTCACAATTATTCTCTGCTTTGTTGGTGCAATGATGATGCGCGGGTTAAAAAAACAAGGATTCATGGTATACCTTTTAGGAGAAATCATTGGACCGGCATCAACGATGGTTATTCTGGGTGGCTCTGCATTTGGGGGGATTGCAATGATTGCCGGTTTAATATTCCCTGTTCTTCAATATTTAGTGCGTCCTGTATTTGATTTAGGTTTTCCATAGTATTAAAATTTTAATGAGTTAAAAGTACAAAAAGACACGTACCATTTATATGAAGTAATCCACATAGTTTGCACTAACCATTTTACCTTACTGCTATCATTGATATTTCAACATTTACACCTCTTGGCAAACCTGCAACTGCGACTGTTTCCCTTGCCGGAAAATTGGATGTAAAATAATTTGCATAAATTGTATTTACTGTTGAAAAATAATTCATATCGCTAAGAAAGATAGAGGTTTTGACAACATGTTCGAAACTCAAATCGGCTTCCAAAAGAATGGCTTGCAAATTCTTCATCACTTGTTCAGTTTCAATTTCAATGGTATCCATTGCAATTGAATTTGTTCCCGGTATTAAGGCAACTTGTCCTGAAATGAAAAGCATTCCGTTTACATCGACAGCTTGATTGTAAGGACCTATGGGAGCAGGCGCATTATTGGTGTTGATTATTTTTTTATTCATGAAACAAAAGTAACATGATTTTTGATTTATAAAAGAGGTATGGGTATGTTTGATAAGAATTATGAGATTTGATATTTTTAAAATAGTACAAGACACTCAACTTTCAACTTATAACTCTCAATTAGCAATGCATCACATACTCTACATAGACACGACCGATAAAAATTCTCATCTTATTCTCATGAATAAAGAAGAAATTTTATCATACCGAACAAATGAAAACCAATCGAATCATGGGCAAGTCATCAATATTCAAATTCAGGCGATGCTCAATGAGTCTTCTATTCAATTTGAACAGTTGAATTCAATTTGTGTTTTAAACGGGCCGGGTTCATATACAGGATTACGAATTTCTCTTTCAACTGCGAAAGGAATTTGTTATGCAAAGGATATTCCTCTTCTCTTAATTCATAAATTAGATTTACTTCGAGTCGCCGCGGTAAGAATGATAGAAAATGATACTATTTGTACAATTATAAAGGCTAGAGAGAATGAATATTTTTCTGCATTTTATTTTTCTAATTCAAATGATAAGGAGAAACCAATTCTTTTAAACAGCGATGAACTAAAACTTAAACTTGAATTAAAACAAGCATTATTATGTTTTGAAGATTCATCATGTGAACCTGATTTTGATAATTTTACAAAAATTGAGGTGACAAAGGAGGATATTCAAAAAATGTGTTTTGAAAATTTTTCACAAGAGAATTTTGCTGATTTGGTCAATTCTGAGCCTTTTTACCTAAAAAATGTCCACATTAACAAAATAAACAAGTTATAAACATTTGATTTTTTAATAATATTATTATTTTTACAGAACAAAAATCTATATGTGGAAGATTAATGTCAACCTTTTATGTATACATTTTTATTTTGATAATCTTTAAACATATTAAATTTGAATCTTATGGAACAAAATAACTTTACCTCAAACATCATTTCTGTATCTGAAAATGGAACATTGAATGTAGCAAAAATTAATTATGTCGAAGTCAAAAAAGGTGCTGCCATTCTTCGTTCAATAAATCACAAACTCAGACAATCTATTATTAAACTGTTAGAAGAAAAAGATAAACTCACTGTCACAGAAATATATGTTAAGCTTCGTGTTGAACAATCAGTGGCTTCACAACATCTCGCTATTTTGCGTAGAGCGGAATTTGTAAATACAACAAGAGAGGGAAAAAATATTCATTATACCCTGAATCATGCAAGGTTAGAAGAGGTGAATATGTTTATTAAACAATTACTTAAAAACGATTTGGATTAAAATATTGGATTGCTTATCTTTTAAAGAAAGTAATCTATGTATGAACGGCATTTAATTGCTGTTCCTTTATTGCATTGTTATTTGCAATGCTATTTTACTGCATGATAAAATAGTCTGCTCATTATTTCTCTCCCAAAAATGCATACCGGTAATCTATTGGAGGATTAAACGTTTCTTTGATTGTTCGAGCGCTCAGCCATCTATAGAGATTTAACATTGACCCTGCTTTATCATTTGTTCCGCTTGCACGAGCACCTCCAAAGGGTTGTTGCCCTACAACAGCACCAGTTGGTTTGTCATTGATATAAAAATTTCCTGCGCTGTGTGTTAATGCCTTCATTGCTTTTTCCAAAGCATATCTGTCTTGACTAAATACAGCTCCGGTTAATGCATATTCTGAAGTAGTATCAACCAAATTGCAAACTTTATCAAAATCAGCTGCCGGATATGTATACACAGTTAATACCGGTCCGAAAATTTCTTCACACATCGTTTGATACTTAGGATCGGTAGTTTCAATGACGGTTGGTTCGATATACCATCCTGTTGAACTGTCACATTTTCCTCCAACCCATATTTTACAACGCTTATCTTTTTTAGCTGTAGCAATATATTTTTGAATACTGTTAAACGATTTCTCATCAATAACGGCATTTATAAAGTTTGTAAAATCTTCAGTGGTTCCCATCTTCATTGATTTTACAGCATCAACTAATTTCTTTTTTATTTCAGCTGCCAAGTTATCAGGAATATAGGCTCTTGAAGCAGCACTACATTTTTGACCCTGATATTCGAATGCGCCACGAGCCATTCCTGTTACTACGGCATCCACATTTGCGGAAGGATGAACAAGTATAAAATCTTTTCCGCCTGTTTCTCCAACAATACGAGGATAGGTTTTATAAGTTGCAATATTTTCACCGATGCTTTTCCACATACCCTGAAATACGCCGGTACTTCCTGTAAAATGCACCCCGGCAAAATCTTTATGACTAAAACATACTTCACCCACAACCGGGCCGCTTACATAAACCAAATTAATAACGCCATCAGGAAGTCCGGCTTCTTTTAATATCTTCATAAAAAGATTGGCAGAATAGATTTGTGTATTCGCAGCTTTCCAAACAACAACATTACCACACATGGCAGCAGATGTTGGAAGATTACCACCAATAGCTGTAAAATTAAATGGTGTTACTGCCAGTACAAAACCTTCCAACGAACGATATTCTACACGGTTAAACATACCGGCTCCGGATATGGGTTGTTGTTTATATATATCATTTAAGAAGTGAACGTTAAAACGCAGAAAATCAATCAATTCGCATGTACTGTCTATTTCAGCTTGAAAGGCATTTTTACTTTGTCCCAGCATGGTAGCAGCGAGCATATCAAAACGATATTTAGTCGCTAATAAATCTGCAGCTTTTAAGAAAATAGAAGCACGTTGCACCCATGGCATATTAGCCCATTTGTCGTGTGCTTTTAGTGCTGCATTGATAGCATCTTTTACATGACTTGCATCGCCCTGATTAAATTGGCCAAGTAAAAATGCCTT
>JANNYV010000722.1:0-7389 GCA_031410275.1 Bacteroidota bacterium | reverse complement strand
ACCATTAAAAATGATATTTTAAAAGAGTATGCCGCGCGCTGTACATTTATTTATCCGCCTAAAGTGAGTATGCGTTTTATTACTGATATTTTTGAATATTGTAGTCAAGAAATTCCTAAATGGAATACGATTTCTATTTCAGGGTATCATATCCGCGAAGCCGGAAGCACCGCCGTGCAAGAATTAGCTTTTACTTTAGCAAATGGTAAAGCTTATTTGAAAGCCGCTATTGAAAAAGGATTAGATATTAATGTGTTTGCAAAACGTCTTTCCTTTTTCTTTAATGCGCATAATAATTTATTCGAAGAAGTTGCGAAGTTCAGAGCCGCTAGAAGAATGTGGGCTAAAATAAGCGTTGAACTTGGTGCAACAAATACTGAGGCGCAGAAACTCAGGTTTCACACACAAACCGGCGGAAGTACACTAACGGCTCAACAACCCATGAATAATATTGTTAGGGTAGCGGTACAAACATTGGCTGCCACCATGGGCGGAACGCAAAGCCTTCATACCAACGGATTTGATGAAGCCTTGAGTTTGCCGACCGAGCAGGCTGCCGGTATTGCTTTACGTACACAACAAATCATTGCAGAAGAAAGTGGTATTTGCGATACGGTAGATCCTTGGGCCGGCTCGTATTTTATGGAGACATTGACCAATGAAATGGAAGAAGCAGCTTCGAAAATTATTGCACAAATTGATGCGATGGGTGGGGCAGTGAATGCCATTGAACAGGGTTTTATTCAAGAACAAATTGCCACCTCAAGTTATACATTTCAAAAGGCATTAGAACGGAATGAAAAAATCATTGTCGGCGTTAATAAATATGTCAGCAATGAAATCAATACCACACCAATTATGAAAATTGATGCGTCTATAGAAACACAACAGATAGAGCGGCTTAAATTATTTAAAGAAAACAGAAATCATGATAAAGTAAAGCAGTGCCTCAATATCATTGCGCTAAAGGCAATGACTACTGAAAATTTAATGCCATTTGTCATTGAAGCTGTTGAACAACATTGCACTCTTGGTGAAATTGCTCATGCCTTACGAAACGTTTGGGGAGAGTACAGAGGGTAAACATGTTACGGGTTGCGAGTTAAGAAGTTGCGGGTTACTCCATCTCCTTTAATGCCTTTAAAATAAAGGCATCATCGCTGTAGAGTTCTTTAAATTTTCCATTATTCCCAAACAGCAGTTTTGCAAATTGCGCTTTAAGTACCTTGACAATTTCTTGTTGCAGGATTTTGTTTTCAAGAATCGCCGGATTGATTTTATGTTGAGATAAAAACGAATTGATTTCAGATTTCATCATGTCATTTATATTAAATCCGGTATCAAATTTTTCTAATGAAGTAAATACATCAAATTCTTTTTTATGAAAGAAGAAATACCGTTGCGCAAATCCTTCCGCAATATGTTCAGTATAAAAATCATCTAACTGACTATGATATATTGTATCTAAAGGAACAAAAATAGTCGGGCTGATTCCTTCTTCTCCATACACAATTTTTTTCTTTACAGTAAAATATTTCGTCGAATTTTTAAGTGTACTGTCTTCTTGTTGTAACTCACCATTTGAAAACCGGTCGATGATATCATGCTTATATTTTTCCTTTCCTTCGGCATACGATCGTTGTATGCAACGCCCACTTGGAAGATAATATCTGGCTGTTGTAATACGGATGGCAGAATGATCGGGTAGTTCAAACTGCTCTTGCACCAAACCCTTGCCATACGTGCGTCTTCCTATGATTGTACCTCGATCTAAATCTTGTATGGCACCGGCTAATATTTCACTGGCTGAGGCAGAATTTTCATCTACCAAAATACATAAATCACCTTGTTCAAAAAGACCCTCTCGATGGGTAAGCAGGCTATCTTTTTTTTGTTTGCCCCGGGTACTCACAATCACATGTTCGCCGGCAACTAATTCATCAGCCACCATGGCCACCGCATCCATATACCCACCTGGGTTTTCACGAACATCAATCACCAATTTTTTAATACCTTGTTTTACTAAATCTGTAAGTGCTTCTTTAAATTCATCGTATGTGGTTTCGCTGAAAAGTTCAATTTTAATATACCCCGTTTCTTCATTGAGTTTAAAAAAAGCCGTTACACTTTTCATGGGTACATTTCCCCGCTTAACTTTTACTTTTTGTTGACTCCCATCGAAACGAAGTAAGCCCAAATTAACAGTCGTATTTTTTTTACCTCGTATACGTTGAATAATTTCGTCTTCACCTAAATTTTTACCGGCAATCAAACTGTCGTCAATTCGAATAATCTTATCGCCGGGTACAATATTTTTGTTTATCGAAGGCCCGTCGGGAATAACAGATGAAATGGTAATGGTATCATTCAGTACATAAAACTCAACGCCAATACCATAAAAGGTTCCTTCTAATTCTTCATTCACGCGCTCAAGTTCATTAGCAGGAATATAAACAGTATGTGGATCGAGGTTTTTTAAGATGCCTTCAATACCGCTACGATATAGTTTTTTCTCATCCAATGTATCCACATATTTCTCAGAAATAAGTTTTACTAAATCATCTAAATGAGAATTGCGTTGCGATGAAAATAAATTGTGTGATGATGTACTGGAAAGTTTATAGCCGAGAAACATTCCAAGAATTAAAACAAGGGCAAGTAGTAAAGGTAGGCTGTATTGATTCAATTTTCCGGGTTCCAAAATAGTAACAGCGTATAAATTAAGGATTCACCGTAATGGTTTTGATAATTTCTGTGAACCCACTTGTACTGTTCGAATACATATCGTTTTTGCCAACCCATAATTTTACATTGTACAATCCTGCACCTGTTACTACCACACGCTGATGCCTGCTCAAACTGTCTACTGTTGCGCCACCCGGGTAAAAACCATTTGTATTAAACCAAATAAATTTTTGATAATTCTCCGAGCAATTCAATAAATAAAGCGTATCATTTACTTTAGGAGATTCCTTTGAAAATGTAAAACAAGCCTTGGTCGTTCCTGTCTTTACACAAGAAGTAAAACCAATTGCAAAGACAAAAGAAAAGAGTAATACGTATCGTGACATAATGAGCTTTTAAATTTGTGGCTAAAAGTAAGTGTTTTTTCCAAAATCTGGAAATGATTTTTAAAGAATTAAATGTTGCTTCGATTTTAATTGTGAAGGATTAATCATAAAGCAATAATCAATACCATTTACTTCTTTCAGAATGGCAGGTAAATTGGCCGCATAAAAGTCAGGTAAATAGCTCCCCTTTATCATCCAAATAAAATCGATATTCTTCACTTCTTGAAGCAAAAAATTCGTTTTCTTTCGATTGGTATATATAAAATGCTCTACTAATTTTTCCGGTTCATCAAAGCTGTAAACCTCAAAATAAATATCCTCGACAATAATTTCGTATTCATGGTTTCGCTCAAAGAAATAATTAAATGCCAGATTCAAATTCCATATAAAACGGTAAGAGGGCAGAGGACAAACAATGCCAATCAGAAGGGTATCTTCAAAGAACTCTTCTTCCAACATCGAATTATCGAGTATCTGTTTTTTAGGTTTTACTGATTTCATTTTGGGTCCCAAAAATGTTTTTCAAAATTTACAATTTTATCTTCCACAATTTCAATTCCTTCCGCTTCCAACAATTCCTGCATCAGTGTTGGCGATGCAAAATGATGTTTGCCTGTCAACATCCCATTTCGGTTTACCACACGATGCGCCGGAACGTTTGGTGTTGCATTCCCTGCCTTATTCATCGCCCATCCCACCATACGCGATGTCAACCGGCTTCCAATGCATTCGGCAATGGCTCCATAATTTGTAACCTTGCCTTTGGGTATGCGTCGAACCATGAGGTAAATTTTTTCTATCCAATCATCTTTACGTGGTATGGGTTTGTCTTTTTTTTGCAATTTTATTTCTATTTTAATACAATTTCTTTAAGTTGATGGCTATTAGCCAATACAACTGCTATTTTATTGAATTTAATTGGGCGTGCCCCGAAGCGTCCCGTTGTCAAGTGAGTCTGCATTGAATATGATTTATCAACGGGACTGCTTCGGGGCCGGGCTATCCGCTGCAAGTCCTCGCTCGTGCCTCGCTCCGGGCTTTCCGCTACTATCCCTCACGCACGTCTCATTCAATATTCATAATTCCTCATTTATCATTCCTTATTCCTTATTTTTTTGCTTTTCTAATAACTTATTTTTCTTTTCACTATCCACTACATTTTTATATTCATACGGGCAATGCACACATCCATTTCCGCAACAATAACCTCGTTCAAGCAAATAAGCTGCTGTAAAGACATACAGCCCATTTTCATTCACATAAAATTCATCATCCTCAAACAGTGGCTTCTTCTTCATTCAGTTTCTTTTTTGCAGGCACTATAATTTCGTTGTCGGGTAAATGAAAGCTTACATATTGTATCGTTCGTTTATCAAGTAAATGCATACGTTCATAAAATGTTAGAATAGAAAGTGGAAAAGCAGGCACACCGTTTTTATGTACATCATCTATTTTTTCAATAATAGGACAATGATGAAAGGCAATCATTTCGTTTGTAAAATCAAATAACTCTTTCGAATCTGTTTTTAAATGTATGATACCATCTTTTACCAACAGTTGTTGATACATACTCAAAAACTTATGATGTGTTAAGCGGTTCTTGGCTTTCGATTCACGAAGGAAAGGGTCAGGAAATGTAATCCAAATTTCAGAGATACTTTGTGTCGCGAAGTAGGCTAAAATTTGTTCAATTCGAATCCTTAAAAAACAAACATTTTTAATGCCCTCTTGCAAGGCCAACTTGGCGCCCACATACATTCTGTTGCCTTTAATATCGATACCGATAAAATTTTTACCGGGGAATGCCTTTGCCATATTCACCGTATATTCTCCTTTGCCGCAAGCCAGTTCGAGTACAATTGGATTTTCATTTCCAAAAATATTCTTCCATGTATCTTGGCTATTTTCCGGAAATTGAAATACATTCGAAAATGTATTGAGTTCGGCAAAGCGTTTTAATTTTTTCCCTTTCATGAATGGCGAAGTTATTGGTTATTGTGTTATTTGAAAAGTAAGTTTCTAAGTTATTAAGAAAATAGTTAGTATGTTATTAGGAAAATTGTTATTGGGTTAAGGGGTTATGCAGTTATTGTGTTATTGGGAAAATTGTTAGTGGGTTAAGGGGTTAAGGAGTTATTGTGTTATTAGGAAAATAGTTATTGAGTTATTTAGAAACCAATAACCCACCAACCCAATAACCCCTTAACCCCTTAACTCAATAACTCCTTAACCTAATAACTAATTTCGAATAACTCAAAAAAATACTAAATTTGCCGCAACAAATAAAATTTACAATGTCGGAAGCAACAGAAGCAATTATAAAAAGTACCGGTGAGCATATGGTTAAAGCGATTTCTCATCTTGATGCAGAAATATTAAAAGTGCGGGCTGGCAAGGCTTCGCCAACTATGTTAGATGGTTTGGTGGTTGAATATTATGGTTCTCCAACTCCTATCTCGCAGGTTGCCAATATCAGTGTAATCGATGCGCGCACAATCACCATTCAGCCTTTCGAAAAAAATATGTTGGCTCCTATAGAGCGTTCTATTATGGCCGGGAATATTGGTATCACACCGCAAAATGATGGGGTGCTAATTCGATTGTATATGCCGCCTTTAACAGAGGAACGACGAAAGGAATTTGTAAAAAAAGTAATGGCTGAAGGCGAGGCCGCGAAGGTTGCGATTCGCAATATTCGTCGTGAAGGGATGGAAGAAATTAAAAAATTGCAGAAAGACGGATTGAGTGAAGACTTAGCAAAGGAATCAGAAGCAAGGATACAGGTCACTACAGATAAAAAAATAACCGAGGTCGATACCCATTGTGCTGCGAAAGAGAAAGAACTTCTTACGGTGTAATGTTAGAGTCTCTTCAACTATATCTTAAAGACAATTGGCTGTTGGCCATTTCAGCTCCTTTTTATACGATTCTTATTTCACTCGAAGTCATTTTGAGTAATTATCAGAAGAGAAATTTTTATACGTTCAAGGAAACGCTGATTAATTTTTGGTTGAATATTGCCAATACCTTGTTGGGCATTGTTTGCAAGGTATTTGTATTAGGTATCTTGACTTGGTTTATACAATTTCATTTTATTGAAATTTCAAACATATATCTTTATTGGGTACTCTTATTTTTCGGATTAGATTGTTGTTTTTATTTCGAACACCGAAGCGAGCATTATTGCCGTTTCCTTTGGGCAGTACATGTAACACATCATTCATCACAAGAATATAATTTGACCACAGGTTTTCGTTCTTCTGTATTTCGGCCATTGGTTTCATTTTGGTTTTTTATACCCTTGGTCCTTTTAGGATTTAAACCCTTCGATATTTTGTTGATGGATGCGATTTGTCAAATTTATGGCATTGTTGTGCATACCCGTTTCGTCAAAAAAATGCCGCATTGGTTTGAATTATTTTTTGTGAGTCCTTCCCATCACCGCGTGCATCATGCGAGTAATGTTATTTATTTAGATAAAAATATGGGAATGGTTTTAATCATTTGGGACCGGCTTTTTGGAACATTTCAACATGAATTAGATACAGAAAAAGTTGTGTATGGCTTAACCACAAACCCAAGTAATCCTCATCATCCAATTGGTATTATTTTTCATGAATGGATAAAACTCGGAAAGGATATTACAAAGAAAGGCACCGGTATAAGGGAGAAAATGAAATACATTTTTTATCCGCCTGGTTGGAGCCATGATGGAAGTACGATGACCGCGAAAGAAATGAGGAAGAATTTGTGAATTTGTAAATGAGCAAATTTGTAAATGATTTAGTTTGTTGAAAATTCTCACATTCTCACATTCCTGAATTCCTGAATTCCCGAATTCCCGAATTTTCGAATTTTCAAATTAATCATTCCTTCTCAATACCATGAGCAACTTATTGTCATTATAAAATTCCAATAACTCATTTTTGAATTGATAGGAGTTTACGTTGCTTAAATTGTCAACAAACTGTCTTTCTAAAGCATCGACATCTTTGCAATACATTTCTGTCATGGTTAATTTCAATGGGAAAATTTTATTCCCTTCTATTTTAAAATCTCCTCCAATACCATTGCAGCCCACAGTACACGAAATTCTATTTTTATCAATGATGATGTTCGTTTTTCTGTAATTCCCTTTTGCCATTTTCTTTCCGTCAAAAAGAGATTCTAACCGATATTCACCTTGCAGCATTTTCATTCCGGCACTGTCATTTATAATCGTATTCAATTGAGTATGTGTTTGGCTAATAACCTTATGCCTTTTTTTCTTTTTATGTTTGGCAAAAACAATAAAAGTTATTGATAGTAAAGCCAATAG
>JANNYV010000721.1:0-1960 GCA_031410275.1 Bacteroidota bacterium | reverse complement strand
CATTTATCATTCATCATTCAACATCCATTATTTATCATTTATAATTCCTCATTACTGTTTATCAAAAATATCATTTTCTTTCTTAAAAATAGAAAGGGCTACCAATTAATTGATAGCCCATTTCTTACTAACCCATAAAATTCAATGCTAAAGTACAGCCTTAAAAGGTCATTTCAAAAAAAAATAATGGCAAACTTCAAAAAATTTACAATTGCTTAAAATAGAGCTTGTTAAAATGCCGCCACTATGGCGCACAATATTAAATATTTCAAGACTTTGTGTCGTATTTTTTTGTGAAATCAAGATTGGGCTTATATTTGCTTCAAATTACTAAAAAATATAATACAATGATAGGTTATTATCTTATTGCCGGTCTTATGTTCCTTGTAGGGATGTTTGTAAGCAACCGTTTAAAATCGAAATTTAAAGAATACAGCGAAATTCCTTTACAAAATGGAATGAGTGGGAAACAAATTGCTGAAAAAATGTTACACGATAATAATATTTATGATGTGCAAGTAATCAGCACTCCTGGTTTTTTATCTGATCATTACGACCCAACAAGCAAAACAGTTAATTTAAGTCCTGAGGTATTTGAAGGAGTTAGCGTGAGCTCAGCAGCTGTTGCCTCACATGAATGTGGACATGCTGTGCAACATGCTTCTAGTTACAGTATGTTACAAATGAGAAGTAAAATGGTACCGGCTGTAAAAATAGGAAGCAGTCTTTCACAATGGATCATTCTTGCCGGGATAGGCTTTATGGGTTTCGGACATGGAAATCAAAGTATTCTTTTAATCGGGATTTTACTTTTTTCGCTTTCAACTATTTTCTCTCTAGTAACATTACCGGTTGAATTTGATGCAAGTAAAAGAGCTTTGGCTTGGTTAGATTCAACAAATATAATGACAGGTCCAGAACATGATAAAGCAAAGGATGCATTAAAATGGGCAGCCTCTACGTATGTTGTTGCTGCGGTAAGTTCAGTTGCTACCTTGCTTTATTATATCATGATTTTTATGGGACGAAGCCGGGATTAAAATAAATCATAGAAATTAAATGCAAGATGTTAGGGGCTTTGTCTCAGATTTTTTTTGTTTATATATTTTAGACTTCTCTTCAAAATTCCTCATTCCTCATTCCCAACAAGCATTCAACTTCAATACTTTTTCTATCACATCGCGTACACAACCTTTGCCACCTCCTAAAGGTGAAATATATTTCGATACTTCTTTTATTTCCGGGCATGCATCTGACGGGCAACATGGGAGTGAGACATTCTTCATCACTTCTAAATCAGGCATATCATCGCCCATATAAAGAGTATAAGCCAACACTAGTTTCCCTGATTGCATAAGTTCATGAAATTGTTGAAGATATTCATTTAGGTATTGAGAATAAAATTCAACACCCAAACCCAACAACCTTTTTTAAATTGCTTCTCCCTTTGCTCCTGAAATGATAGATACTGTATAACCTTTTTTAATCGCCAGCTGAATGGCATACCCATCTTTGATATGCATAGACCGTAACATTGTTCCATCAGCACTAATAATGAGCGTACCATCTGTCAGCACACCATCAATATCTAGAATAAAGTGTTTGATTGGTTTAAATAATGATAACATATTTTCCATAGATTTAAATTCCCTTTATAAGGAGTTTATTTAATTTCTTCTCCATTCTTATACAATATATTTTTCAATACGTTCCCTTCATCATCATATTCCTTCCATGTACCTTCCTTTTGACCATGCAAATATTTCCCTTCTTTCAATAATTTCCCTTCATCTGTATACTCTTTCCAAACTCCTTCTTCTTTAGCCTTACTAAATGTACCTTCCATGACAACAATCCCTTTGTCGTTATATGAAATACTTGGCCCTTCGAGTTCATCATGCTTATAGGTATATTCACTAATCTTCTTTCCATTTTTATAATACCAAATATCCTTTCCATC
>JANNYV010000720.1:0-4009 GCA_031410275.1 Bacteroidota bacterium | reverse complement strand
CAGGGGATTTCGTTACAATCCCCTGACGCTTCGGTCAGGGGGATTTTCACTACCATCAGGGCTAGTTGTCAGCGGTAGAATCTTCATTCAACTTGTCGAATTCAACCAATGTAACAAGTCCTGAAAGGACGGCATATATCAGCCTAGGGCAACGCCCTATGCAATTCGGAAAATTTTATTCGAAAAAAACAAAACGAAAATTTGAAATACAACCTTATTGTTTTTAGGCTATGCGAAAATTAAAATAAAAAATTATGTTATGAATCAATCAACAACATCCATCGAAGCACTTTTTGAAAGAGCCGAAGAGTATAGTAAAACATCTGTGGAGTTATATAAGTTAAAAGCAATTGATAAATCCGCTGATGTTGTTTCTTCATTAGTATCTAGATTGGCTATTTTTTTAATTGGAGCCTTGTTTGTCATTATCGCAAATATTGGTATTGCTTTATGGATAGGCGAATTGCTAGGTAAATCGTATTATGGCTTTTTTGTGATTGCAGGATGTTATGCATTGATTGCAATATTGCTTTCTGTGTTCAGGCATCAATGGATTAAGACACCAATAAGCAATGCTATTATTTCTCAAATGCTAAAACAAACTCAGCATGAAAATGAATAATGAAAGGAATAAATTGAATGATGCTATTCATACATTACAAACGAAACAAGCAGCAGAATTTGTAGTACTGAAAGAACAATTTCAGTTGACTTATGAAAGCATAAAGCCTGTTAATCTTATAAAAAGTACTTTTCAGGAAGTGGTTACTTCACCGGAAATTCAACATGATGTCATTAGTAAAGTCATTGGGTTAGCGAGTGGTTATTTATCAAAAAAAGTATTGGTTGGTGCGTCGCATAATCCGTTAAAGAGAATTCTGGGAACTGTATTGCAATTCGCGATTGCGAATATTGTTGTAAAACATTCCGATACTATAAAGTCGAGTGGAGAAGTTTTACTCAATCGTATTTTTGGGAATAAAAGTGAGTGAAGAAGGTATGAGGTGAAAGTTATAAGTCATAAAACTTATAACTCCCAACTGACAACGTTTTTACTCAAAGGCAATATTACCGGCTGGCATTATTAAATCAGTTTGTAAATCATCTCGTCTGGATTTCTTCGTTCATCCCAGATATGAACAATATTATACACAGTTTCTGTTTCTTTATAGAATATTAAATAATCTTTTGCTAGTATATTTTTCACCTCTGGGTCATCAGTAGGTCTGCCTAATGATGGGTATGTTTGTATTAATTTTGTTGCGTCTAAAATAATGTATTTAATTTCTTGCTGTACTCATTTGATTTATTTCTCTTAGTCCAATATTTAAGAATCGCCACTTTCTCTTCTAAGGCTAGTTTAGTCCATTTTATCCGTTTAACCATTCGTCTGTCAATTTATTCGCCTCTTCCTCAGTATATACTTCACCATTAATTATTTGCTGTTTTGATATTTCAATTGATTCCTTTTGAAATTTATTGAGCTCATATATTTTAGAATTATTCGACTCAAATTCTAACATCTTAAGCAAACCACCTAAAATGTCATCGTCATCAGTTATTTGAATTCTACTTATTAATTGTTCTTTTAATTCAAGAGTTGACATATCATTAAATAATTTGGTATCAAATTTAAATGGAATAATTTGCACGACAAAGTTTATTTTGAATTGGTTAGCGATTCATGCATTGCTTGACAGTAACTAAATAACCATCAACCAATAATCGCTTACGAACTACTGACTATCTTCCATTATCTTTGAAACATTATTTTGGAACAGGAACATTTTACTACCGAACATATGGATAAAGACATTCAAAAATTATTGCATTCTGAAACAGAGCAATTGGGGAAACTTCAAAGCATTGTAAAGAAGACCATTGAAGACGAAAAATTAATTATTGAAAATTTGCTTCATCCACCGGAAGATGTGTTGACAAGAGGACAAAAAATTTCTGATAAGGTAGCTCGTTTTGGAGGCAGTTGGGCATTTATCATTTCATTTTTTGTGATCCTTATTTTATGGATCGTATTTAATTCAATTGCATTACAATATAAATTCGATCCTTATCCTTTTATTTTAATGAATTTAATTTTATCTTGTATTGCAGCGCTCCAAGCGCCCATCATTATGATGAGTCAAAATAGACAAGAAGAAAAAGACAGGCAGCGAGGTGAAAATGATTATCTGATCAATTTAAAAGCTGAACTGGAAGTAAGAAGTTTGCATCAGAAAATTGATTTATTGCTCGAGGAGCAAATTAAAGTACTTTTCGATAGCCAGGCAAAGCAGTTAGAAATACTAAAATCGATTCAACAAAATTTGAATGAAGGAAGATAGAATTGATGATTTGGCCATAAATTTGACAACTTTCTAAAAGTTGGCAAATTATCTCTCAAATAATAGGTAACCTATTTTCTGAATTTTAGATTAGTCAACTTTTAGAAAGTTATCTAATCATCACTTAGCTCTCCATTTTCAAGTTAGGTTTACAATAAATTGTCCTATTTTTACGTTTTGTATCTACTCATGAAGAATATCATTTTCGCACTTTTCTTTTTTTCTTTCACTGCTTCTGAAGCGCAAATATTTTATCGTAAATCTGAATACGGCTTTGCTGTTGGTGGGGCAAATTACTTTGGAGATTTAAATCAAAACTATGGTTTTCAACAGTTGAGGTATAGTGGTGGTGTTTTTCTGAAATACAATTTCAGCGATTATATAGCCTTGAAGCTCGCAGGGAATTATGCCTTTATTGGGTATAGTGATAAATTCTCGAGCAACGTGTATCAAAAAACTCGTAACCTCGATTTTAAATCGAGCATTTATGAATCAGTGATTCAAGCGGAATTTAATTTCTTTCAGTATGATGTGCAAGATTTTGAGCATCGCTTTACACCTTATGTCACTATTGGCATGGGTATTTTTTCGTATAACCCTTATACTATTTATGATAACAAACGATATAATTTAAGACCTTTAGGAACTGAAGGGCAAAATTATGATGAGTATAAAGACAGAAAATATGGTCATACCGCAATTTCATTTCCAATTGGATTAGGTGTAAAATATTGGATGAGTAAAGGGATTACCCTTGGGTTCGAAGTGGCAAATCGTTCAACTACCACAGATTATATAGATGATGTAAGTACAACCTATATCGGGAAAGACAAGTTTGTAGAAATCGACCCTTCGCCATATCCTACTCCTTCATCTATTTTGCAAGATAGGTCGGCTGAAGTTACACAAACTCCGATTGGCATTAAAGGTCGTCAACGCGGTGTCAGTACAACATTTGATAAATATATGTTGCTGCAATTTACATTGTCATTCAGGTTCCCAACGTATAAATGCCCTGGACAGTAAGGCTGCATGCAGGGCGTAAGTAATAAGTCGTAAGGAATGCAAATGCCGAAGCGTTAGATATGATTAGTAAGTCAAAGGAATGAAAATACATAAGGCGCAATTTATACGTTATAAGGAATGTTATGCATTCATTATTTATTTTAAATAATACTATCTTATTATCTCAACTGCAAAATTTATTTATGGTGTTAATTGGTTTTTATTGACACATAATGGAGACAAATTCAATGCTACATAATGGTCCGTGATACTTACATTATTGATTCTGTATTATCGTTTTGATCGTATTGCAACAAGTTGAAATTTAGGCTTGCTATCTACTAATTCTCTACTCTTTTTTATTGAATGAATGAAAGTTTATATATCAATTATTTGAAACGTATTACAATTTTGAAAATCAATTTGTTGTAAAAAATACCAGGCGCTTTAACCTTGTAATGGGATAAAAAAGCATGGATATATGCAAAAAATTAAAATTTAAGTTTTATCATTGTTCCAAATTTTTAAAAACTAAAAATAATATGAGAAAATTACACAATCCTATAAACATGAAAGCGATAAATGAGTACTTCTCACGAAGTCAAATTTTTACTTCATGTATTCTTTATGGCATGTTTATTTTCTTTGATCCAATATATCGG
>JANNYV010000719.1:0-3059 GCA_031410275.1 Bacteroidota bacterium | reverse complement strand
TCATGTAATATTTATGATAGCAATATTAATATTACAAGATGCCGTTTCAGATTTAGCTATACCTTATCCTCTTGGAACGCCTGCGGGACATCGTCTCCTTTTCTGTATCCAACCAGTGGAGGTGTTGTGAATATTAGTACGGGTTACTATAGCCTTAAAAACATTAGTATCAATGGCTGTTACTTCGATGGAAATGTGAACAGCACGAATCTGATTAGCTTTTCATCTTCAAATCCTATAACAAATTTATTAATTACCAATAATTATTTTAATAACCCTGTCAATTTATATACAGGAACAAATGGGCAGATAAGTGGAGTATTTGCGAATAATATTGTCAATAGTAAATTCCAACATTTAAGTAATGTAAATAACTGGAATGGGAATAATTGCAGTCAAGGCTTTTTCTATTATAATTATAATTCGTATACCATGTTTTCGAATTTTGATTACTTCCTGATTAAAAATAATATTTTTAATACAGATGATACTGTAACCTGTCCGTTGAATGCACCGAACTGCATCATACAAAATAATATTTTTTCATGTGCTTCTCAATATGCCTGCACAAGCGCTGGTGGTGGTAACAATATTTATTTAGCCAATATGAATAATGTATTTAGTGCTGCTTGGAATGGAGGTTTTGTTTATAACGATAATCAATTGGCATTGGGCGCATCGTCACCTGCAATAAATGCCGGTATTAAAGGAGACAACAGTCCTACAAATTGTGGAATATTCGGTGGTGAAGCAGGGCAAGCATATAAGTTGAGTGGCATTCCGCCGGTACCCTCATTCTATCAACTCAGCACGCCGGGCATTAATGCAACAAGCAATCCTTACAATATCACCATTAGTGTGAAAAGTAATAATTAAGTTTTTTATTCTTTCATCCAATAAAAAAATAAAATCATGAAGAATAAAAAATACATTCTTCTATTTCTACTCTTGTTGCTTGAGATTGGCAATGCACTTGCGCAAAGCAATATTACCAAAATAGAGTATTATATAGATAACGACCCGGGGTATGATATGGCTACGAATGTTAGCCTTACAGCTGCCGTGAATATTTCAAATTTAACCGTTCCAATTAATCCGGCTTCGCTTAGCAACGGATTGCATAGTGTTCACTTCAGAGCGAAAGATGCAAACGGAAGTTGGAGTTTACAAAATTCTGTATTGCTTTATAAGCCATATGTATTAAGTGGAACAGCAAGTTCATTGCCAAACCTTATTAAGGTGGAATATTATATTGATGATGATCCGGGATATGGACAAGGAACCAATGTTTCGATTGCGGCCGGAACAGTTATTTCTAATATCGTTATTCCAATTAACCCTGCAACACTTAGCAGTGGTATGCATACATTTACCGTACGAGCATTAGATGCGAATGGAGCTTGGAGTTTGCAAAACTTCTCATTGATGTATAAAGCGTATGCATTAGGTGGCACTGCAAGCGCAACACCCAATATCACAAAAGTTGAATATTATTTTGATACTGACCCGGGTTATGGACAAGCGACTAATGTGAGTATTACACCCGGAATAAATATTGCTAACCTTGTGATTCCAATTAACCCGGCTGTACTCACAGATGGGATGCATACATTTAATGTGAGAGCCATGGATGCCAATGGAAATTGGAGTTTACTCAATGGCTCATTGATTTACAAACCTTATTCAGCAAGCCCCACAGCAACTCCTTTGCCAGACGTGACTAAAATTGAATATTATATTGATAATGACCCGGGCTTTGGATTGGCAACGGATGTGCCAATATCGGCAGGTACTACTATCGCGGATATTGTGATTCCATTCAATCCGGATTCGTTAGGAACAGGCGCTCATAAATTTGCCATGAGAGCAATGGACGCAAATGGAAATTGGAGTTTGATGAATGAAAAAGAATTTCATCGTAGCGCCCCTGCCATTTCTACAACACCGATTGCCTTATCAGGTTTTAATGCCGATGTAGTTGCAGAGATACCAAATAATGCAATAGGTTCTACAACGGCTTCTTTTGATTTGGGATATGGGGTACTAATGGCACAGGCCTTTAACCCAAGTGGTCCTTCATTTTTACCTGCGAATGGAATCATCAATAGTTTTTTCAGACCGGGAGTTACATTTCAATTGAAGCCATACAACGTCGATAATTCATTACGCATATTTTATCCTGGTACAGCGACCTTAAATTTTGTAACACCGGTTTCGGCAGAAGATGTATTTATATTGGGTGCCTCAGGATATGGAGCCAATCAAGTTGATATCACAATCAATTACACTGACTTGACAACAGAATTATTTCCCGGAAAAGTTTTCCCGGATTGGTTTGGTGGTTTTGATTACGCAGTAAAAGGAATTGGGAAAACATATCAGTATTATAATACGATTGAAAATTATGAGAATGAACCTAGGCTCTATACCATTAAGCTCGCACAATTACCTGCCAATCATTCAAAGCCAATTCAGAGTATCACATTTACATCAAGTGGATATGCCTTAAATATTATGGCCATCAGTGTTGGTAATTTATGCTCGGGGACACCAAACCCTGGCAATACAATTGCATCGACATCTGCAGTTTGTCCGAATGCATCATTTACACTGTCCTTGCAAAATGGCTTTCTTGGCTCGGGTGTTTCGTATCAATGGCAACGTTCAAATAATCTTGCCTTTACACAAAGTGTTGTGAATTTAGGAACTTCATATGCTCAACAAACAACACAAACCGCAGCGAAATATTATCGTTGTCAAGTGACTTGTGCTTCGGGAGGAACGACTTATTCAACACCTGTATTGGTGACTATGAATAGTTTACCAATAGTAACAGTGGCAGCAAGTCCTGCACAAATTTGTTATGGCTTAAGTACCACATTAACCGCTGCCGGTGCATCAACATATACTTGGGCAAATACAGGTTCATTAAATTCCACGCAAACAGTTTCACCGATATTTAATACAACCTATGTAGTTACCGGAACCGATGCAAATGGGTGTACCAATTCAGCCAATGTATCTGTTGTTGTGAATGCGCTTCCGGTGGTGACTGTTCA
>JANNYV010000718.1:0-2931 GCA_031410275.1 Bacteroidota bacterium | reverse complement strand
TTTAAAATTTATAACATCAATTGCAACAAATCTCCAGACATCGGACATCATACATCGAACATCGAGTTCTTAAATTTCCCGATCCTTTACAGGCAATCGTTTTAAATAGGTTGCTTCAATACAAATAAAATCATACTCTTCAATTACGATGCCCCTGATTTCATAACAACCCGGACCGCTGAAAGGAAATTGCTTGGCACTTGGTGGAAAGTGAACACTGTCTATCCATTGCCCATCGAGGTCGATGAAGGTACCAAAATACATGCGCTCACCTTTGTACGTACTCGTGTATTTGATATGAATAAGATAGCCCACAATAGTAATTTCTTTATAAATAAAATTTTTCAACTGCTTAGCCCGAAACGCAGAAGGCAAGGCATCGCGGAGTAATTGAAACGGCGAACACAAAGGGAAGCCAAACAATTCGATTTCATCAAAAGCCTCTTCAATAGCTGAATGTGTGAGTGTCGGTAATGTCCATGTCGGTGCTAACGTTTCAAATAATTCTTCATGTTGTATTCGCTTACTCACAGGTTGAAGAATTGCATGAATTTCCCACAACAATTCTTTTTTATTTCGTTTTGAAAAATGAAAACAACCGGCGCGAATCAGCAAACGCATTTGCTCAATAGAAACTGAAACGCGATTGACAAGATCATACATATCTTTATACAAACCATGCCTATTTCGTTCAAGAAGAATTCGTCGTATGGTGTCATGTTCAATTTCATTTATCATATTCAATCCCAAATAAATTGTCTTTTCTTCAATCACACTTAAGGCTGTACTATGATTGATACATGGTGCTTGAATGATAGCACCATACATACGAGCTTCATGTATATATAATTCTTTGCGATAAAAACCACCTCCATTATTTAATGTAGCGACCATATACTCGAGCGGATAATAGGCTTTGAGAAACATAGCCTGATAACTCTCTACAGCATAACTTGCCGAATGCCCTTTTGAAAAAGCGAAGTTGGCAAAGCTTTCTATTTGTGTCCAAATGTCGGCGACTAATTTATCGGGGTAACCTTTGTTTTTGCAATTGCTAAAAAAATTATTTTTGACCACATCGAATTCATTTCGTTGTTTAAATTTCCACGACATGCCTCGGCGCAAATAGTCGGCCTCGGCTAATGTAAGGCCTGCAAAAAAATGTGCAATCTTTATCACATCTTCCTGATACACCATCACACCATACGTCTCTTCGAGCAAATCGTATAATTCAGGTAATTGCTCGCGCGCCTTCGTGCGCAGGTTTTCATCGCGATAGCGAATAATATATTCACGCATCATACCACTCTTCGAAACACCGGGACGAATGATAGAACTCGCCGCTACCAAACGTAAATAATCATCGGCTCTTAATTTTGTCAGCAGCATACGCATAGCCGGCGACTCGACATAAAAACAACCAATGGTATTTCCCTGACGAAGAATATTTTTTACCGCCTCGTCTTCTTTAAATTGTGCGATGTTATGAATATCAATATCAATCCCTTTATTTTCTTTTACTATTTCTAAGGTATCTTTTATTTTTCCTAAACCACGTTGACTTAAAATATCAAATTTATACAAACCAATATCTTCTGCTTCGAGCATACTAAATTGTGTTGTCGGATAACCTTTGGGTGGCATATTGGTTGCCGAGTAAAATGAAATAGGTTTTTCAGAAATAAGAATACCGCTTGAGTGAATACTCAAATGACTTGGAAAGCCTTTTATCAAATGACTATAATGCAATACCAATTTTCCGATTTCATCTTCATTTGTATTTGGGTTTGCACGTTGCAGACGATCAATTTCTCCGGCCGGCAAACCAAATACTTTTCCCAATTCACGAATCACTGCATCATGTTGAAATGTATTGTACGCTCCTAATAAAGCGGTATGTTTATTCCCAAAGCGTTCAAATATATAACGGGTAATATCGTCCCTGTCTGTCCATGAAAAATCCATATCAAAGTCGGGTGCATTATTGCGATAAAGATTAATAAACCGCTCGAAATATAAATCCAATTCTATGGGATCAACATCGGTGATACGAAGCAGATAAGCCACAATACTATTGGCACCACTACCCCGCCCTACATAATAATAATTTTTATGTTGCGCATACTTGATAATATCCCAGTTGATTAAAAAGTATGAAGAAAAATTTAATTGCGTAATGACTTCCAGTTCCTTTTCGATACGTTGAAGAATTTCGTTTGTCGGATTTGGATAACGATAGGCTAGTCCATTCATACATTCGCTACGTAAAAATTCAGCATCTTCAGCAACACTTTCCTTGTAATGCTTTTTATTTTTGTTGGCGAGTTTTCCGTATTCAAAATGGATAGCGCAATCGTTGAGAATATATTCTGTATTTTTTATAATGTCCGGATATTGCGCATAGGATGCATACATCACGGATTTCGGCGACATTATTTCATTCCCTAAAGCTTGTTGCGACAATGGCAATTTACTTAATAAATTATTGGTATCGATGGCACGCAATAAACGATGTGCATTGAATTGTCTTTTACCTGCAAAGGTGACGGTTTGCAAGGCAAGCAATTTATGCATTTGTTTAATGACCGGAGAAAAATGTAAACTAGCCAGTTCATTCACTGATACACCAATAAATTCATTTTCTTTTAATGACCATCCTTTGTATTTAGATAATGGATAAATAATGTAGGCATGACTAAACTCGGGCGCCATATCATTAAATGGTTCGCCGTTATGTAAATGCGCAGAGAGATGTTCATTCAATTCCTGAAAGCCATCATTATTGCGGGCGATACCGATATATTGCTGCTGCGTATTATTTCTAAAATCAATTCCTACTATAGGCTTCACGCCTCGTTCGGTACAAAGTCGAATGGTATCAAGACAAGCCGATGTATTATTGATATCAGCTAATACAAACGAAGTATATCC
>JANNYV010000717.1:0-1630 GCA_031410275.1 Bacteroidota bacterium | reverse complement strand
CACCCTAACTCTAACCTTAACGCTAATCTTCAATCAAAATTGAATCCTCTTTATATTTTGTATATCAGTAAAGCAGGATCAAGGTTTGTCATTAAGATACTTATGGTTTTTTAAATGAATAATTCATATTGTCTTTGGAAGTGGTAGACTTGCAGCGCTTTAATTTGAGGTTTAAGTTGGTCGTATTAGACGAATGCGCATAGTTTGCCTGTATGATACACTGGATGGCGACGATTCTTTATTACTAAAGGTATCGTGATTGGATCTAGTTCAGTGTGCAATGAGATCGAACAGAACAAAGCTGAGATCTAGAAAATGAGATAAATCGAATTTGCAATGAATACTATTGCGGCGAATATTTTTAAAACTGGGAGAGCATGTATGTTGATAAAAAGATATGCACGAGTATTAAACAAATAATTGAATTTCATCTCCATATCCTTAGACACACAGTATTCTTGGATACTTTTATATTGTACTTGCAAAGCATGTTTCTAAGGGTCACGCTAGCATAGTATTCACAGTAATGACGATGATGCTTGTGTATTTGTGACCAATCATGAACATCGTGTACTTCTTTAACTTTTAGCGTATTTTGACGTCTTACAGTAATATTTAAGAGTCTAAGGTTAGTAAGCGCTTTCGATGAATAACACCCAACTCCAAGTGACACCAGTATTCACTTTGAGACACTCTAAAATTATAAATAAGATTGGTCTTAAACTCACATTGCCCAAACCCCTTATTTACTTCATTCTAAAATCGTTTGTGAAAGGATCGATACCTGTTCCCCCTGAAATTAATATCGTGCAGAAAAATGACTCGAATGCACAATTCATTATCGATCACTATGGCGAATAACGCTTCACAGAGTTCGAGATTAGAATACAGAAAAGAAGTCATCGTATACGAGGCACAAGCTTTATTTTAATTCTATTCTACTCATCAATGCCAAGTTTACTGTTATTTATTAGACATTCAATACAGCTTCATTTGCTACAATAATCATTGTCTTATTACCAATGAAGGGAAGACAACATGATTCACCTTCGGAAAGAGAAGGTGAACTGGTAGAGTATCAAATGCTTCAATACTCCATGGGATTCAAAACCATTTGCTCATTCTTTTTTAGATAACGAATGAAACGAATATGACGCAAAGGAACGTACTGATCATAGTAATATGTTCAAAAGAAAATTCTCTTGCTGTTGCTGATGTAGGTCCTGGTGATGGAGTGATAGTATTATTTAAAAGAATTTCTTGATATTGTGTATATGCACCAACTGGTGCAGTTCCTAGAGTTCCAATACCACTTGCTGGATCCCATCCATTTGTTGCAGTAAAACCCATTATACTTGAAGAAGATGCACCTGATGGACATGTAGCAATTTGTCCATCACCTGAATTTTGACCAGAAACAACATCAAAGAAAATTTCTTGATTGGCATATAAAATTGGATTAATACAACCAAATCGTGCACCACCATTATTAACCATAATTCGAGCTGTAATACCAGCCATTACGGGTGATGAGCATCTGATGTATAAATTAAAAAATAAAATAAAAAAGAATTCATTAGTTGGAAATCGTTTTCAATAAAGAACGTCAAGCGCACACACACACACACAC
>JANNYV010000716.1:0-12896 GCA_031410275.1 Bacteroidota bacterium | reverse complement strand
AAACGAGAGGATACCGAATCAATTCATCTGATCAATTTCCCTTATGTGATTATCGACGATATTGACCCGGCATTAGAAGAGCGTATGCAATTGGCTCAAGATGCCTGTTCTTTGTTATTATCACTCCGCAAAAAGGCTTCTATTAAAGTTCGGCAACCCTTGCAAAAGGCAATCATCCCTTTAGTAGATAGTTCCTTAAAGGAAAAAATTGAAGCGGTGAAAGAAATTATTATGAGCGAGGTGAATATCAAAGAAATTGAATTTATAGCTGGTGACAATACAATTATTAAGAAAAAAATAAAAGCCAACTTCAAGACCTTAGGTTCTAAGATGGGCGCCTTGATGAAAACGGTTGCGGCGGATATTGCCCTATTTACTTCCAAAGAAATTGCCATCATCGAATTGGAAGGCGAAATTTCACGCACTATACAAGGTCAATCAGTACTTATTACATTAGCTGATGTAGAGATTACCTCTGATGATATTCCAGGATTATTGGTTGCCAATAAAGGTGCGTTGACAGTGGCTTTAGATATCAGTATCACTGCTGAATTAGAAGAAGAAGGGTTGGCCAGAGAGTTCATTAATAAGATTCAGAAAATAAGAAAAGATAATGAATTTGAGTTGACAGCCCGTATCAATGTAGCTGTAGAGGAAACTGATTTGTTAAAAAATGCGCTTACTAATTTTAATTCCTATATTTGCACCGAAATTTTAGCGGATAAATTATCATTTTCCTCTGAAATGCACGATGGCATTGACATTGAGGTGAACGAACATAATATTAAAGTATTGATTACAAAAAACTAAAGAGGCTATGGCTACGAAAAAACCAGCTCCAAAAAAAGTTGCCGCTAAACCAAAAGGCAAACCGGAAGTGAAGAAAACTGTAAAACCAACTGCAAAACCGGTTGCAAAAAAACAAATACCTAAACCAAAGGCCAAGCCTGCGGCTAAAAAACCTGTTGCCAAAGCAGTAGCAAAAAAAGTAATAACAAAGAAAGTAGTGGCAAAACCAATTGCAAAAAAAGCAGTGGCTAAACCGGTTGCTAAAAAACAAATAACAAAGCCGGTCAATAAGCCGGTTGCAAAAAAACATACTCCTAAGCCTGTGATAAAGAAAAACGCACCCAAACCGGTGACAAAAAAACCGAGTGCAAAATCTTTACCTAAGCCTGTTGCCAAGAAACCAATCAGCAAACCTGTCGTTCAAAAAGTTGAAAAGAAAGTTGAGAAGAAAATTGAAAAGCAGAGAGAAAGTAAAATTGAAGTAAAGAAAGTCACGGTTGAAAAAACAAGCTCACGACCTGCTAAAAAGACACCAACAAAAACACTGATTTCAAGCACTAACTTATTACCCAAGAAATCAGATGTATATAAAACGAATACCTTTGCCAGCAATACCTTGAAAAATGATAGCGGAAAAGTAATAGCTCATAGAAAAACATCAGAATTGAAAAGAAAAGCAAGTGATTCAAACACAATAAAAAAATACGAACCGGAATTTACACGTTCAATATTAGATATGAGTGCCACCAGTGATGGCCCAAGTTTCAGATACAGCGATGACGACTTAACCGAATTCAGAGAAATTATCATTAAGAAACTCGAGACAGCTAAAGCTGAATTACAGTATCTGCAAGGCGTGATTATGCGGAAGGATGAAGGCGGAACTGAGGACACTGAAAATAAATACCAAAATATTGAAGACGGAGGCGCATCCATGGAGCGTGAACAATTTAATCAATTGGCGAGTCGACAAATCACCTTTATTGGTCATTTAGAACAAGCATTAGTTCGTATCGAAAATAAGACTTACGGAATTTGCAGAGAGACCGGTAAATTAATTGACAAGGCCCGTCTACGCGCAGTACCTCATGCAACATTGAGTATTGAAGCTAAGAATGCAAAGAAGAATTAATTAATTGAATTCCTTCCATTAATTATGGCTCTGCTAGGAATTTAGCCTTTAGCAATCTCTACAACTTTGTAGGGTATTAGAAATATTTATCCAATACCAAGGTAATTAATACAACCGGTAAATACACAAAAGATGCGAACATAACTTTACGCGCCATTGTATCTGAATTATCTTTTAGAAAGTTTATTGAGTTATATAAAAACCAGCAAGCTGCTAGTCCTAATCCAACGATTGAGATCCAACCTCCCAAACCAACAACCATAGGTAATGCACTCAATGGAATTAGTACTGCGCTATACAATACACATTGCATGGCAGTAAAATGACCGACTTTTTCGATACGGGGTAACATTTTCATACCGGCCCGTTCATAGTCTTCATGACCAACCCACGCAATAGACCAAAAATGTGGGAATTGCCAAAAGAATTGAATGATAAATAAAGTCCAGGCAGCCATGCTACCCAAATGATTTGTACCGGCAACCCAACCAATCAGACAAGGAAGTGAACCGGGTATAGCCCCAATCAAAACAGAGATAGGGGATATTTTTTTTAGCGGTGTGTAAACGGCTACATACAATAAAAAGGAGAGTAAGCTTAATGCTGCAGTAAGTGGATTGAATTTTATGTACAAAATAATCAATCCAAGTGCTAACGTAATCAAGCAAAATAAACTCGCCTCCAGCACACTCATTCGCCTATCAGGCAATGGCCTGTTCAAGGTACGTTTCATGAGTTTGTCAGTATCTCGTTCAATAATTTCATTACCCGCATTTGCCGCTGCAGTGACTAAAGTTCCCCCTAGGAATAAATAAATAAGATTTAAAAACTCGACCTTCACTTCAGGAATAATAATGTAACCGACAACACTTGAGAATACCACCAGCATACTCAAATTTAATTTCATCAATTGCTGATAATCTTTGAGTTTTTGTACTATCAACATGAATGAATTTGTTTGAAAATTTATATTGCTATTAGCTGATGGTAGTTAGCTGTTACTGAATTCAGATTTCTAAGTTGAAATTCCATCGAAATCCCAAGAACGAAATTCAAGGGAAAATCATAGATAAAGAAAAATCACCGAATATCTAGCATCGAATACCAAACATCGTAATTAATGTGATTCCTCTCCATCTCTCAACGGAACATTTTGTGGTATGAAATCACCTCCTTCACCATTGTCTTTATAATCATATGCCCAACGGTGAACCTCAGGAATTGGTCCATCCCAGTTACCATGACCCGGAAGAATTGGTGTTGTCCATTCTAATGAATTTGCTTTCCATGGATTGGTGCTTGTTACTTTTCTTCCTTTCCAAACACTTACGAAGTAATTAAATACAAATAGTAATTGCGCAAAGAAAACAATAATTGCAGCGACACTTATCATTTGATTTAAATCAGCAAATTGTTTAAATGATTCCCAATTTGTGTATTCATAGTATCTGCGTGGCATACCTGCAACACCTTCGTAATGCATAGGCCAAAAAATTACATACGCACCAACGAATGTAATAAAGAAATGGATATAGCCAAGGGTATTATTCATATAGCGACCATACATTTTAGGAAACCAATGATATACACCAGCAAACATTCCAAAAAATGCTGAGATACCCATTACGATATGAAAGTGAGCAACTACAAAATAGGTATCATGTAAGTGAATATCTAATGCTGAATTTCCAAGGAATAATCCGGTTAATCCGCCGGAAATAAAGAGTGACACAAAGCCCATGGCGAAAAGCATTGCAACAGTGAAACGCACATTCCCTCTAAAGATAGTTGTTAACCAGTTGAAGACTTTAACAGCCGATGGAATTGCAATCAGCAAAGTTAGCAATACAAATACGCCACCTAAAAAAGGACTCATACCCGTCACAAACATATGATGCGCCCATACAAGAAATGCGAGTACTGTAATCCCGATTAAAGAAAGTACCATGGCCATATAACCGAAGATTGGTTTGCGCGAATGGGTTGACAATATTTCTGATGCCATTCCCATTGCAGGAAGCATAATAATATATACTTCCGGGTGGCCTAAGAACCAAAATAAATGTTGGTACAAGATAGGAGAACCACCTACGTTTGGCAAAGCTTTTCCTGCAATATATATTTCTGATAAATAGAAACTTGTACCCATATGTCTATCGAAAATCAACAACACACATGCAGAAAGCAATACAGGGAATGACAATACACCTAACACGGCCGTAAACAAGAACGCCCAAATGGTAAGCGGCATACGGGTCATATACATTCCTTTGGTACGCATGTTTAGTACGGTGACAATATAATTTAATCCTCCAAGCAAAGATGAAATAACAAACAATGACATACTCGCCAACCATAAATCCATTCCTATACCAGACCCCATCGAGGCTTCCTTGAGTGCGCTCAATGGAGGATAGGTTGTCCAACCACCCGATGCCGGACCGGTAGATGTAAACAATGAAACAAACATGATAACACCGGCAACGGCAAAAAACCAATACGACAACATATTCAAAAATGGTGATGCCATATCTCTCGCTCCGACTTGCAAAGGAATTAAGAAGTTACTAAATGTTCCACTCAATCCGGCCGTCAGTACAAAGAATACAAGTACAGTTCCGTGAATAGTGATTAGGCCATAATACATTTCAGGATCCATTTTCCCATTGGGTGCCCAATCGCCTAAGAAGGCACTTAATACTTTAAATGTTTCTTCAGGAAAGCCTAATTGCAATCTGAAAAAAACTGACATTAAACCTCCGACAATTGCCCAAAAAATTCCGGTTACCAAAAATTGACGGGAGATAATTTTATGATCTTGACTGAACACATATTTTGTAATAAAGTGTTGCTTATGTTCATGATGCGCATGCTCATGATGTTCATGGTGTGCATGATCGTCATGTGAATGAACATCGTGTTGATGTAATGTTGTTTCGTTACTCATTGTATACTAAATTTAATTCAAGTTATTTTAGTTCATCGTTATTTTCTTCGTAGAATCTATTGCAGGTTTTGCAGAATCTGCTGCAGGTGCTGCTACCGGATGGTTCTGCACATAATATGATTGTTGCGCTTTAAGCCAAATATTATGTTCCGCTTGTGTTTCTACAATAACCACTGCTCTCATTGAGTAGTGACCTTTTCCACACATCTGATCACATGACAATTCATAAACGAAATTTGGATTACCCGTTTTTACCTGCATCTCTCTTGTTGTTATTGTTGGAGTAAACCATAATCGGGTTGTGATACCGGGCACCGCATCCATTTTCATTCTGAAATGTGTTAAGCCAACATCGTGTATCACATCACGAGAGCCTATAATTAACTCCACCGGTTTGTCTTTCACTAATCGCAATTCTCCATTTGGGATAATGATATCATCCATATTATTTGCATCTGTCCAATCTAATCCCAAAATATTATCTTTATCACTGATATTTGTAAAATATCGTTTGCCTAATGTACCATCAGCTCCGGGGTAACGCGAAATCCAGTTGAATTGCTTACCGACGATTTCAATTTGCATAGATCCTTTAGGCGCCATATCAGTCATTTTAAACCAACTCTTCAATCCGATGGCAACCAAAACAGCCATGGCTATTGCCGGGATAGTTGTCCATACCAATTCAAGTTTTGTATTATGTACAAAGTGGAAAGGTACTCTATCCCCAACACGGCGGTATTTGAATGTAAACCAAAAAAGCAAAAACTGAGTCAATAAAAATATAGCCCCGGTTACATAAAGTGTAATTTCAAACATAAAGTCATAGGTCTTACCATGATCCGAAGCCGCCTCCGGTGCCATTTTTGGCATCATATATTGATGGCACCAATAGATTCCTATCATGAAAGCTGAGAAAAGAACTAACATGGAATATCCCAAAATGTTATTTCTTTTTTTATCAAAAATCTCTTCGCCTTGTATGCGGGCAACCATTTCGCTCGAACGAGCAACTTGATAAAGCACTACAAAAATTAAGGCAACGAGAAGTACTAATAATAATCCGGACATATCTTTTTCTTTTTATATTTTTTAGCTAATATGAATAACTGTCTCTTTCAAGAATGGATGATTTTGAGGTATCAAAGGAGCCTTGGTTAATTTGTTGCTCACGAGGAATATCATTAATCCGATGAAGCCACACAAAATTCCAATCTCATACCAACCGATATGCCAATTTACACCAACAGTGGTTGGCATTACCATTTGATAAAAATCTATCCAATGACCTACCAATATAATAATAGCTACTAATGTTACAACAAAGTAATTTCGTTTGTTTGGTCGTGGCATTAAAATGAGAATAGGTGCGACAAAATTTAAAATAATATTTAACCAATAAAATATTCTGTAAGGACCATGGAAACGAATTTGGAAATAAAGTGTTTCCTCAGGGATATTTGCATACCAAATCAACATGAATTGTGAGAACCATAAATAGGTCCAAAAGATACTGAACGCAAACATAAACTTACCAAGGTCATGTATATGTTCTGTACTCACAACTTCCATATATCCTTGACGTTTGATATACAAGACCCATAACATAATCAAACTCATTCCACTTACAAATGAACTTGCGAACGTATACCAGCTAAACATTGTAGAGAACCAATGTGAATCGATACTCATAATCCAAAGCCAAGGAATAGTAGATGCTAGGGTTAATGCAAATACGAAAATAAATCCTGCAGAGTAATTGAAATTTAACCAATAAACCTTAGTCGAGCCTTTAGGTTCTGAATCTTGCTTTACTGATAATTGACGAAGTTTAACCCCAAGCCATCCCCAAAGAACTAAGGTTAGTATAGTCCAAATAGTAAAGAACCCTTTACTTAAAAAGAAATTCTTTAACGCATTTAATGAGTTATGAGGATTATATCCATCTTTTAAAAAGGCATAGATATGATAATTGTCTGTCCAAATCAAGGTCATCAAAATAATACCAACAATAATGGCAAACACCCATACAATACTTCCGATTGCTTCGGGTACTCTTCTGAAAGATACTATCCATCCGGCTTGTGCAAGACTTGTTGCACTCAAAATAAATATGCTTGCAACACTCATCAGCAAAAAGAAGATACTATCTTGTAACAACACAGCCCAAAACCTGTTTTGACATAATTGATCCTTACACATAAGGAAGGTAAATACTCCTGCCAATAATGTAACAACACCGATACCTAATAATACAAGGCTGGTATTTTTTAATTTTGAAGGAACTTTAAATTCTTGATTCAACATCTTAAATTATTTTTTAAATATTCTTTTACTTTTTTTCGTTTTGTTTTTTATCACCTGATGCTGTCGTAATCGGTGGAATAATATGCACTATACTAGCTTGAGGAGCTGCTTTGGCAGTGGTATCTTTTGTTGCCGAAGCTACCATTGTAAATGCTTCACCCCCATTTTCACTTTGCACTTTCTTAATGTAAGCAATCACCATCCAACGTTGTTTTGTATCTAACTGACTAGCGTATGAACCCATTGCATTTTTGCCATACATAATAGCATGATAAATTTGCCCCTGTGTCATTTTCAAATATTTTTCACCCGATTTTAAATTGGCAGGCATAGCGGCAAATTTTCCGCTGCTGTATAAAGGTCCATTTCCGTCCATTTGCTCACCATGGCAAATACCGCAATAAATCAGATACAATCGTTTCCCTTCAGTCAAATCTTTTTCAGTAAGTTCGAATGAACAAGTATGTGCCTTTGCTAATACGGTATCAAACTCGCCGATATGATCCGGCAATGCCTGTTCTCTTGCAATGGTATTAGGCGCCGGCATTTTATTGTATGCACCACCTTGTGCAGTAATTTTTTCGGTTCCATTGTAATAATCTACAGCTCTCGAATAAACCATATCCGGTGCATAGGTGCGACCCGGATCTCTGCTGTAATCGCTGCATGAAACAACGAATGTTGTTACCACAAATAAAATATATAAAGTTAGTTTCTTCATTACTGATTATGCTAATTGTTGTTGAATTTCGTAATCTTCTTTTTTATCAAAACGTCCGTACCACCATTCAGATTCTGCGACTTGAATATTGGTTTCTTCGGCACCTGTTGTCTTTAAAAAATTTTCTGTTTCTATTGCATTGCCTTCATTGACTTCAATGACCATAACAAACTTATCATCTGTTTGACGGGGATGAAAAATATGTTTTTTTACACCAGGCATAATTTGATTTAAATAGCAAAATGTCAGTACCATACCTACAGCTGCAAATAATACAGTCAGCTCAAATGTAATAGGAATAAATGCCGGTAAAGGAAAATGTGGTTTGCCACCAAAATTCTGAGGCCAATCTGTTGTAAAAATCCAACTCATAAACCCTAATGCTGTTGATGTTCCGGTAATGCCATAAATGAAACCGGCGATATGCAAATCACTTTCTTTTTCACCTAATGCCACATCTAAACCGTGAACGGCAAAAGGTGTATACACATCATGAATTTGATAACCGGCGCCGCGTACCTTTTTCACCGCCGGAAAAAGTACAGCTTCATCATCATAAACGGCCACTGCAAATTTTTTTATCATATAATTATTGTTACGTGTTTCGAGTTAAGAAGTTACGCGTTTAAACGAAATTCCAACTACCTATTATTTTCTTTTACTTTATTTTCTTCTAATTACTCAATACTAATTACTAACTACTACTAATGATGATGTGTTTGCTCTTCAATAAAATGCTCCGTACTCGCTTCTTCAATATTCACCATTTTATTTTTAAAGTTTTCACCACTTGTTTTCAATATAAATTTAATCTCTGCAATAGCTATTACAGGGAAGTATTTTGCAAATAAGAAATAACATGTAAAGAATAATCCGAAGGTTCCGAGGAAGAATCCTACCTCAGGCCATGTTGGAGTGTAATAGCTCCAACTTGATGGAAGATAATCTCTGTGCAAGGTCATCATAATTACAAAACGCTCGAACCACATACCAATGTTTACGATAATACTCATAAAAAATGTAAACCAGATATTACGACGTAATTTTTTAAACCAAAATAACTGAGGAGAGACAACGTTACAAGTCATCATAGCCCAATAAGCCCACCAGTAAGGTCCCATCACACGAAGACGAAAGGCTTCTGATTCCCAAACCGAACCGCTGTAAAAAGCTATAAATAATTCTGTTAAATAGGCAACACCAACTATAGAACCGGTGATCACAATAATTTTATTCATTGCTTCAATATGACCAATAGTAATATACTCTTGAAGATTTAAAACCTTACGTGTTAATACTAAAAGTGTTTGTACCATGGCAAAACCGGAGAACACAGCACCTGCAACGAAATAAGGTGGGAAGATAGTGGTATGCCAACCGGGAACAATGGATGTGGCGAAGTCATACGATACAATCGTGTGTACCGAAAGTACAAGCGGAGTACTTAAACCGGCCAATACCAAGGCTAACATTTCCTGACGTTGCCAATGTTTTGCGCTACCGGCCCAACCAAAGGAAACGACACCATAAGCCAACTTTCTGAATTTAGTTTTCGCTCTGTCACGTAAAGTGGCAAAATCAGGAATTAAACCGGAATACCAGAATAATAAGGATACTGTAAAGTAAGTTGATATCGCAAATACGTCCCAAAGAAGTGGTGATACAAAGTTAGGCCAAAGTGGTCCGCGGGTGTTACCATACGGTAATACAAAAAATGCATTCCATACACGACCCATATGCCAAATCGGGAATTGTCCTGCACACATTACAGCAAAAATGGTCATCGCTTCTGCGGCACGGTTTACACCGGTTCTCCAACCCTGACGGAATAATAATAAGATGGCCGATATCAAGGTTCCGGCATGACCGATACCAATCCACCATACGAAATTGGTAATATCATAACCCCAACCTATGGTTCTGTTTAAACCCCAAACACCGGTTCCCCAATAAACTTCCCAAGTCACACAGAAAATCCCGAACAGTAATAAGGATACTGAAATTGCGAAGCCTAGATACCAGAGTTTGGTGGGTTTGCCTTCTATGGGTGCACAAATATCTTCGGTAACTTGGTGATATGACTTCTCACCATCTACTAAAGGTTCTCTGATAATCGATTCGTACTTTAAATGCATATCTTTTTAATTTTTTCTCCCGCGGCTTTTGTAAAGTTTCCCTTTTTACGCCGAAGGACTCTTTATATTTTAAGCGTTCTCTTTGTGTGCTTCTTGTTTCATCTTTTCAGGGTCAACACTTTGCAACACATCGGCATTTCTTATTTTTGATAAATAATTTACGTTTGGTAAAGTATGTATTTCTTCTAACACATGAAATACACGTTCTTTTTGTTCTTCATATCGCAATTTGTAAATAGCACTTTCAGTATCATTTACATTTCCGAATACAATGGCATCAGTCGGACAAGATTGCTGGCAAGCCGTTCTGGCTTCACCATCTTTCATTGTTCTTCCTTGTTTTTTTGCAGTAGACTTAGCACCTTGTAAACGTTGTACACAGAAGGTACATTTTTCCATCACACCTCGACTACGAACAGTTACATCAGGGTTCAATACCATACGGGTGATATCATTATTAATATCATCTCGTCGCCCATCTTGGTATACATTGTCATCGAAACAATCTGCTTCATTCCAATCTCTCCAGTTAAAACGTCGAACTTTATACGGGCAGTTATTCGCACAATATCTTGTACCGATACATCGGTTATAGGCCATTTGATTAATTCCTTCGCTGCTATGATTGGTTGCATTTACCGGACAAACATTCTCACAAGGAGCATTGTCGCAATGCTGACATAACATAGGCTGGAACAAGGTTTGAATGGAATCAGGTTTTGAAGGATCTCCTGCAAAATATCTGTCGATACGCAACCAATGCATATCGTGCACCATCAGGATTTGTTTTTTACCTACAACAGAAACATTATTTTCAGCCTGACAAGCAATGGTACACGCACCACAACCTACACAACTATTTAAATCGATACTCATCCCCCACTTCATTCCTAAGGATTCATGATTTGGATATAAAGTCCCATTTTTTCTATAGGCATCTTCCCAATTTTCTTCTGCCGGTGTTGGATCAGGAACAACTGCAACAACTCCTTCTTTTCCTTCTTTCCCTTCAGAACTTCCTTCATGTTCTGAAGCATCAAAACTATGTGTAAAATGTTCTAGCTCTTCTTTTCGTTCGTCATATAATTCGGTCGGGTTCTTTTTAAATTCTTCGAATGTAAATTCATGAATAATCGGACGCTTCGATTCGAAGGAATGGTGTGTTTGTGTAATCGCCAATTCATATGTTTCATCTAAGCCTTTCATATCCACATTTGCATAATATGAAGAGTTGCCATTTCCGTCTTTCGAAACCATAGGATATACATTCACACCGGTATCTGCGGCTGCCTTACCAACTCCTTTATCTCGACCATATCCGACTGCAATCGCAATCACTTCGTCATGCATACCCGGCAAAACCAATACAGGCAATTTAATTGTCGCCCCGTTTGTTTTTATTTCAAATACTTTTTTATCCCGATTAACTTCATTTAAATCTGTATGTTCTGCCCCATTTGCTTTAGCGGTATTTGGTGACATTAAAATATAATTGTCCCAAGTACATTTCGAAACCGGATCAGGTAATTCCTGTAACCAAGGATTATTACTCCATACACCTCCACGACCGATTCCTACTTTTTCATACATGACTAATTCCATTGCAGCACCTTTCATAGAAGTAATTTTAGCCGTTGCATCTGTTACGTTGCCACTAAAACTTGCACTGCTCATTGCCATTGTTTCAGGCTCTATAATTCCTTTTTGAATGGCGGTATCAAAGGCAGTTTGACCTCCTAATTTGCCCAACCAATAATTTTTTACAAAATCGTAATGCTCCGTCATATCACCACTCCATTTCAATAGAGACTCTTCCCAAGGACGGGTTTTAAATAAAGGTGAAATCGTAGGTTGCATTAATGAAGTGTAACCAGTGTGCGGCTCTGCATCACCCCAACTTTCTAACCAATGGTTTGAAGGAGCTGCTACTTTACACAATTGTGTGGTTTCATCCATTCTATCATTAAATGAAACAGAAAGTTTCAAACCGACTATTTTTTCACCGATTGCTTTTCCGTTTGCATTATCGTACACAGGATTACAATCGTAAAACATTACACCACCGACTTGTCCATTTTTCAATGCTTCGGCAAATGCATTCATATCTGTATCACTTCCTTTCTTTGTATTATTTGTCGTAGCAAATGTCAATGTTGTTCCTACCGCACCGATGGCATTATTAATTGCATTCACCACCGTTTGCACATTGGCATCATTGCTCCCACACACCACTAAGGCATTGCCTTTATTCGCATTTAAGGCAGATGCAATTTTTGTAACTGCTGCATTTAGTGAAGGTGTAAGACCTGACGTACTGCTTCCACCACTTAATGCATTTAAAATTGAAACAGCTACAGCCCCGTATTGAGAAGGCTTTGCAGTATATCGTTCATCTGCACTACTACCGGTTAAGCTCATCATACCTTCTACTTGTATGTGTTTGCTCATCGCGATATTTTTCGCACTAATTTTTCGTCCTTTGCTATATTGTTTGGCAAAAATTTCAGGTGAAATCCAAGTTCCTAAAAAATCAGCGCCGATACTTACGATGACCTTTGCATTATCAAATCGATAGGCCGGAATGGCCCGTACACCAAATGAACTTTGATTCGCATCTAACAAACCGCTGTATGAAACGGCATCATACATAATATGTTTTGTGCTTGGATATTTTTGAGTAAACTGCGCAATTGCCTGTGCCGTGGTAACACTATTATTTGTGGAGGTAATTAAGTACACAGGTGCACCTCCCATTCCGTTTAATGCATCACCAACCATTTTATCTACTGCTTCCCAAGTACTTTCTGCTTTATTTATTTTGGGAGATTTTAATCTCGTTGCATCATATAAGTTTAATACAGAACC
>JANNYV010000715.1:0-4523 GCA_031410275.1 Bacteroidota bacterium | reverse complement strand
CAAGTGTTGAGTATTACAAAACCGGCAACTGTTTGTTCATCAGCTAGTAATACTATTGCCGCTCAAATTTGTAACAAGTCTCCAGGCACAATTAATTTTGCGACAAATAATACGTCCGTTAATTTTTCTGTGACCGGTCCTTCAACTCCGCAAAATTTTACTGTGCCATTGACATCAGGAACCTTAGCTCCTTGTGGTTGTATCAGTGCTAATGTGGGTGGTGTCAATTTTTCGAATTCAGGTAATTATTTTATTTCTGCCACAGCAACCATGAGTGGTGTGACAGATGTTGATTTGTCAAATAATACTGCTTTAGATTCTCTGATAAATTTTAAACCCATTCTTGCTAATCCTATTGATAGTGTTTGTCAATATACCAGCGGGCCTGTTTTTGGAGGATTCACCGGCTCGAATTGTCAACCAAGAGAAAAGTCAACAACCGTCAATGCATTGCTCATAACACCAACACCTGCTGACGGTTCGAGTGACGCAACAGCCGGTTTGTTTGCTCAATCAAGTTTACCGGGTTTGCCATCAGGAGCTGTCATTACAGGGGGTAATTTATTAGTTACAAATTTAAATTGCCAAGTCGGATCGAATAATGGAAATCAAACACGGTTTAGTATTTACTCTCCTTTACTTGGAGCTGCTTCACCTTTTGTGCCGGGTGTTGTTGGTAGTCCATTAAATTTTTCGGTACTAAATTTCGATTACTCAGTACCTATTACTGCGGCACAATTAAACAGTATGTATTCAACTATCGGGGCCGGAGGAAATTTTGCCGTTGGCTATTGGGATGTACAAGATGATGTTGTTGGAGGCAGTGATAATTTATTGAATGCGCAATCTCTCAGTACTCAAGCAAGATTGACAATCGAATACACCATTCAACCAAATTTAAAATGGTTTGTATCTCCTTCAGGCGGCAGTTCATTTTATACAAGCTCAACGATGAATCCGTTTACAACGCCCGGTTCAGGGTTGAGTAATACCAACACGGCCGGCAACTTTACATTTTATGCCGCTTGCAGCGCCGATACAATTTGCAGAGTACCGGTGGTATTAAAAATAAAACCATCACCGGCTGTCGTTCAAGATACAATAGAAACATGTGAAGTCATTTCTAGTTCGGGAAATGGCGCGTTTGACTTAACGACAGTCAGCAATAATGTTTCTGCATTCAACCCATTGGCGGTAGTTTCATATTATCAGGACCCCAACCTGTCCTTATTCATTTCAAATCCTAGCAACTATATTGCCAATACAAATTATGTTTATTCGAAAGTAGAACAGGCAGGGTGCTATTCATCTGATACAGTGTATTTAGTAGTACATCCTAAACCAAACTTTGTTTCATCCTTGGTGGTTGGGGCGGCTTGTTTACCGGCTACCATAGATTGTGCTTCACTGATAGACCCGTTTAGTTTTGTAACTCCGGGAACAGATACATTTTATTATGACGATCAAACTTACACGACACTCAGTACAAACCCGCATGCGATTGCAACGACTGATACAATTTATATGGTATTTGTGACCAATTCTATTCCGGCCTGCACAGATACATCAATTGCGTTTATCAGTTTGCTTTCGATGAATAATTTTATTGTTAGTCAGGATACCTTACTTAATTTTTCGAATCCGGGCACTGTTCCTTGTACAAATCTTTTACTCAGTGATGGCAATGCCGATACGCTTCATTCTGCAAATGATTGTTCAAGAATTGCGGCTGTATATGACCTTCCTAATTCGATAAGTTTGGGCTCCACTTCTATTTGTGAAGAAATTGATGCGTCTGTTCAAATGCATAACGGTCAACCCTATGTAAACAGACATTATAAAATTACACCTACCACAAATGACAGTGCCGTTGTTTGTCTTTATTATTTAGATGATGATATGGTCCAATACAACAATACTGCATTTGGTACATGGCCTTTGTTACCAACGGCCGCCAATCCATCACTCACTGCAAATGTATGTATTGCTCAAATTCATAATGGCGATATTACTACTCCAGGTCACACTGTTACCTCTATTCCGAATACCGCTATTACTGCAACCTATGATGCGGCGACAACTGTTTGGACTCTTTGTTTTCATGTGGATAGTTTTTCGTACTTCTATCTTCATTCGCAAAACCCTTTAAATATACCCTTGCCTGTTAGCCTAGTTAATTTCGAGGTGAAACGTCTGGGGAATTCAGCATTGCTTGATTGGCAGACAGCAAACGAAAAAGATAATGATTACTTTCGTATTGAACGAAGTGGAGACGGAAAAAACTTTTTTACATTGCCAACAATCGTCATGAGTAAAGCAACAAACGGAAACAGTGTATCGACTTTGAGTTATACCTACACAGACGATCATCCATTGAATGGACATAATTATTACAGATTACAACAGGTAGATATTGATGGAAATAAGAATGAAAGTGATATACGAAGTGTTTATGTTGATAATGAAACGACTGTCATGCTTTATCCTAATCCTATACAAGATGAATTGAATGTAGAAATACAAGTATCAAAAAATTCGGCTGGGAAAATAAAAATAATGGATGCTACAGGAAGAGTTTTACGCACCATAGATCTTCAATTGCAATCAGGAAAGAATAGGACACAAATAGATCTAAGCTCATTGAGCAGTGGGATGTATTTGATCAATATTACGAATAAACAAGGCTTAAATTATACTGAGACAATCAGGAAGAAGTAGATGATTGGTGATTGTTGAGAGTTGAGAGTTGAGGGTTGAGAGTCTCATACATAAAAAAAATCCCTCAGTGAACTAAGGGACTTTATGAAAGATATTGATATAAAATTTATTCTACTTCCGGAGTTGTTGCTTCTGTAGATTCTACTTGAGGAGTCACTGCTTCGGCAACTACCTTTTTAACACCACCTTTTTTAGCACCACCTGCTTTTGTTCCTTTTGTTGCTGCTCTCTTTACTTTTACCGGAGCCTCAACAGCTGTTGCGATATTGTTTATTTTTTTAGCCATTGCAGACTTCAAATTCGCAGCTTTATTTTTGTGTATGATATTTCGTTTGGCTAATTTATCCAACATTGCCTCCACTTTTTTCAATTTGTCTTTTGCATCTGTTTCAGATGTCATTGCCGACAAATCGCGCATTGCATTACGCGTTGTTTTACCATGATATCTGTTACGTTCTCTACGTTTATTCGCTTGACGGGTATCTTTTTTGGTCGCTTTGTGATTAGCCATTTTAATTTTTTAAGAGCGCAAATGTAATAACTATTTCTAAAAAATGAACAAGTTTGTTGAAATAATACTGAAAATTGTATGTACACGCGGTTTTTAGCGTTTGACACAAGAAAAAAAATGGATACCCTTCATACAAAAGGAATGAATATAAAACAGAACGCCGAATGAATCGTTGTTGCTTTCGTCATACATGAAGTGCCGTCGCGTGAGGGATTATAGCGGATACCCCCCGGGACGCCTCGGCCAGGGGAGTAGCAGCGGAAAGCCCGGCCCGGAAGCAGACCCGTTGGCAAATTCGTAATTGTTCAATCAACCAAATACTTGCTTTGACAATGGGGTTGTTTCGGGGACACGCCCTATTTGGTATTAAAAAGTATGCGTATTACCTTTGGCGCATGTCTGTAAAACGAATTATTCTAATTTGCCTGCTAATTAATTGTTTTCATAACAACGCATCGTCACAGGCATTTGCCTTAACGAATTTCTTTTCTGAATATTCTGCCATTACTTTTTATACCAATGATTCATCAAACTTTTTGTTAGACGAAATAGGAAGTTATGACGACCTCAAGAGAACCATCCGCAAGGAATGCCCTTTTTCGATTGATGATGCAGAACATTTAAGCAATATTATTCCGTTTAATGTCATCACTCCGTTGATAGGGTTACACAATCAGGTGCCATGGTATGATACGGTATTGCAAGAAGTGAAAGGAACTTTTGCCATTGATACGTTTGTAAAAAATTGGTACGGTTATTACAATAAATCGCTGATAGATACTGAAACCGCTTTTTTTATCATACCGGGAACGGGCACGCATGGAGGTTGGCATATTGCTGCCGGCGATACCAACAATTATCAAAACCAACCCATGCCTATCAAAGATAAATGTTTACAATATGGCGATGTGTATACCTATGTGAAACCAAATGAAGATTACAGAGGTATTTGGAAAGATGTGGGCAGCACTTATTATATGAAATTAGATTATAATTATTTTACGCCGTATACCGATATGCATGGCATTAATTGGGCTGCGAATATGACCATCGAATGTGTGGCTGCCGTAAAATGTTTGAAACTAAAATACAATAAGGTCATTGTATTAGGTTTATCAAACGGAGGTGTTGCTGCACTTATTGCCGGTATAGAAGGTGGTGCCGATGGAATCAATTGTGCGTCCGGGCTTTCAACGACGGACTATGACGGATTTCCATTAAACAATTTTGAAAATCCGTATTATTATAATTTACTGAATAAGTATAATTTGGATACACTCAAATCAAAAATCGA
>JANNYV010000714.1:0-2169 GCA_031410275.1 Bacteroidota bacterium | reverse complement strand
TAAGGCCAATGGTTGCAGTGATTCAGGGTATAAACAATTTTCAAACATATGAAGAAATGAAAAGAATTGCAATGTAAATAAAGACGGTTACTTTGAAAGTAAATCTCTGATATACTTTTAATAATTAAACAGAATTGTATATTTAGACAATGAAACTTTTTGTAATTGTATGCTTGTTTTTTTTAAGCCAAAATGTCTATTCGCAAGTGGAAAAAAAGCTTCCGTTTTTTTATTCCTATGAACAATTTCAATCTTATTTCTCAAGAGAGAAAGATGAACCCATATATCCACAATTGAAAGTTAGTAATAATGAATTGAATAGTATTTTGGGCACAGTCGCTATGTATCCCAAGTTTGCAAAATATAAATTTATTCCGCAAAATGTAGAAGTGTTGGTTTCATTTGATACAAATGGAGTCATTACAGGAACCAATATTAAGTATCCCGGGTTCGATCTTTTTGATACGAATGCAACAAAATTAATTCTGGCAACAAAGTTGTATTGGTCGCCGGCGCTATCAAAAGGGAAAGCAATTCCTATTACGCTTACAATACCTGTTCGATTTCAAATGCGCCCTGATAGTGGACAGAACGTTTTATATTTTTTGGTGACAATATTTGCCACAGAAATGATTGCTAAAAAGGATAGCACGAATACCTTTCCGGCCCGTTTGGATTATTCGGACAATCATCCGCCCCTTGAGAAAAAAGGTAAGAAGGCAAGTCCGTATGAACAAGTAAAATTTGTATTGAAAGGCGTTCATAAAGATCTTCCAACCTATTCTTCTTTTAGCGGCTGCTTTGGAACCGTAAGACTCGGCTTTAATTTGGATTCAAAAGGGGTTATCACAAATCCTCAAATTATTCATGCTGTTTGTAAATCATTGAATGATGAAGCGATGAAGGATTTAAAAGAAACTGCCGGTAAATGGTTGCCTGCCCGCGAGAATGGAATATTGATTGATTCCTATGTTGAATTTGATTTCAGTTATGATGAATATGGCGATTATAGTTTTGTGAATTGGACTGTTTCACGACTTGCTTATGCTGCAATGGAAGATGCGTATGAATATTTGAAGAACAAAAAATATGACAAGGCATTACTTAGTTTTAAAGCGGCCAGTAATTATTACTTAGATGATATTGAACTTTTGTTTCGACTAGCCTTAGTTCGTTTATATACGGGGCAACTCGAAGATGGATGCAACGACTTGTCTAAAATAAAAAGTATCGCGATAGACACTTCATACCCGAGTACAGTAAAGGAAAAAGATGTAGATGCTCTTATGAAAGAATCATGCGGTGGTGAATAAAAATAAGCAGGATGAAACAATATTGTCTTTACACCATACTTAGCTTTCTAAACCTGCTATACAATGGAAATATATTGCTCGCACAAAAAGCAAGTATTGATGATGATAGATTCGTTGTTTATGTAGTGAATAGTAAAATGCAAAATGTTGCACTGTATTGGCAAAATGAGAAACATAAAAATTTCTACAGTATTCAACATCTAAAAAATTGGTTAGAAAAGCAACATAGACATCTCGATTTTGCAATGAATGGAGGGATGTATAAAAAGGATCACTCCGCTCAAGGATTGTTTATTGAAAACAAAAAAGTAATTACACCTATAGATACAAGCAACGGAATCGGTAATTTTTACTTTAAGCCAAATGGCGTATTTTATATAACCATAGATAATGTAGCGGCTATTTGCAAGACCTTAGATTTTATCGATACTGGCAATATAAAATATGCCACTCAATCAGGACCAATGCTTGTCATGAACGGACAAATTCATTCATTATTTAAACAAAATTCTGCGAACCTAAATATTAGAAATGGAGTAGGTATATTGCCAACGAATGAAATTATTTTCGTCATGTCGAAAAAAGAAATCAACTTCTATGACTTTGCCAATTATTTTAAAATGTTAGGGTGTAGCAATGCACTTTATCTTGACGGTTTTGTGTCAAGAACCTATTTGCCTGCAAAGAATTGGATACAAACGGATGGAAATTTTGGTGTCATAATAGGGGTAACAAGCATCATAAAAAAGGAGGCTAAAAGATAAATTTGTTGCCTTAGAGCGTGAGTGATAGTAGCGAAAATCCTCCCGCTGCTTTGAGCGGGAGATTGAAGCGAATAGCACGACCCGATGCTTTG
>JANNYV010000713.1:0-7817 GCA_031410275.1 Bacteroidota bacterium | reverse complement strand
GGAGTCTTTTTTTCGTTTCGATTAATTGCTTTTAAAAATGCAAAAGGGTTTGGTGACAATATTGAAATAGAACCGTTTCATGCACCGGATGATCAAACCCTCACAAAAAATAAAGCCATTCTTTCGACAATTATTCAAGTCATAAAAAATGCACATTATTCACCGAAGATGGTGAATGATGATTTTTCTAAAAGAGTCTTTCAACAATATCTTGAAATCACCGATTACGGAAAATTATTTTTCCTGCAATCAGATATTGACGAGTTCAAAGCATATGAAGACAAAATTGATGACGAAATTAATGAAGGTACAACGCAACTCTATGACTTGGTTTCAACTCGTTTTAAAGAACGAATGAAAGATGCCGATAGTAATTATAATCAAGCATTAAATACAGCATTTACATTTAATGAGAATGATGAAATTGAATTGGACGGTAAGAAATTAGATTGGTGTAAAAGTGCTGAGGAAATGAAAACCCGTTGGAGAATAAATATGAAGTATAGAACGCTTTCGCGTTTTGTAGAATTGAAAGATGAACAAAAAGTGATGACAGAGAAGAAGGTGAAAGAGAAAGCGGATACAATTAAAACGGATATGCAACTTGAATTAACCGCTAGAAATAGTATTCGAAAAAATATGGCGAATTATTTCAAACGGTTGAATAAAATAAATGACAATGATCGCTTTGCTTCATTTATGAATAGTATTTGTCATGTGGTTGATCCACATACCGACTTTTTCCCGCCTAAAGACAAGCAACGTTTTGATGAAGAAATGGCCGGCGCATTTGTAGGTATTGGTGCGCGTTTGATGGATAAAGATGGGGCTTGTAAAATTGAATCCATTGTTCCCGGAAGCCCTTGTTGGAAGGAAGGGCATTTAAAAAAGGATGATATTATTCAGAAAGTGGCCCAAGGAAAAGATGATCCTGTTGATATAGCCAATTGGGATACCGATGATATTGTGAGTATTATTAGAGGTAAATTAAATACAGAAGTACGTCTTACTGTAAAACATTTAGACGGAAGTATAGAAGTAATTCCGATTATAAGAGGTAAAGTAGAAACAGAATCGACCTTTGCAAAATCAGTGATCATAAAAGATGAAAATCAAAAAATAGGATATATTTTACTCCCCGAATTTTATGCTGATTTTGCCGACCCGAAAGGTCGTCGTTGTGCAATAGATATGCAAAAGGAAATTGAAAAATTGAAAGCAGAGAAAGTAAACGGAATTATTATTGATCTTCGAAATAATGGTGGCGGTTCATTGAGTGATGTTGTTGATATCGGTGGTATGTTTATAGATAAAGGACCGGTGGTGCAAGTAAAGTCTAGAAATCAAGGAGCTGAGACATTAAATGATGCGGCCAGCGGAGTGCTGTATGACGGGCCTTTGGCGATATTAATTAATCAAGGGAGTGCTTCGGCTTCTGAAATTTTGGCAGCTGCAATGCAAGATTACAAACGCGGAATTATTATTGGCAGTACATCATTTGGTAAAGGAACAGTACAGCGTGTATTGCCCTTAGAAAATTTTTATCAAGGAGATACATCCATCCTCCCGTTCGGTTCGATTAAATTGACCTTGCAAAAATTTTATAGAATCAATGGAGGTTCTACACAATTAAAAGGTGTTGTACCTGATATTCAATTACCTGATTTATATCAACTAATTGATGTGGGCGAACGGAAAGATTCAAATTCATTAGAGTGGGATCAGATTGCAAAAGCAGATTATAAAGCGGTCAAACCAAATGCCGATTTTAATGCGTTGATGGAACTCAGTAAAAAAAGAATTGCCGGAAACGAATCCTTTAATTTGATCACTCAGAATGCAGAAAAAATCAAAAAGCAAATGGATGATAATAAATACTCATTGAATCAAAAGAAATTTCAAGAGAAAATGAAAGAGGCGAAAGATTTTTCAAAGAAACTTGAGGATGCCGATAAAAACAAAAAACTTCTTTCTATAGAAAATCTGACTGTGGATTTACAGGGGATTAGAAAAGATACAACCACCATCAAGCAAAATGAAGATTGGGTAAAGGCGTTGAAAAAAGACCCTTATGTTTCAGAAGCAAATAATGTGATTTTAGATTGGATTAAAATTGGTAAAGGAGGAAGCAATACCATTATTAACTCGTATAAAAATTAATTCTAGCATTTACAAGGTTTTATGTATGAATATAGAAGAAGCGCCTCAGCATAAGCGGGATTTTAAGGACGGAAATACGTCTCCACAAAAAGTATTATACGTAACCAATGCTGACGGAAGTTATACGCAAACGAACAGCGATGGATGGGAGGTAGAGAACATAGCGCTGCAACAAGCATGGGAAGAAATTGATTTACAACTCGAAGAAGAAAAGCAACATATAAAAAATGGGATCAGCAGCCCAATCGCGTATTATATGATTAAAAATCGAATGGATATCGGTATTCTCGCCGCCTATGTCGGTAAATGGCAATGGCAGGTAAAACGTCATATGAAACCGGCAATATTCAATTCGTTATCGCCTTCTTTATTAAAAAAGTATGCAGCTATTTTTAATATCACGGTAGATGAGTTGAAAAGCATCAACTAATACTCCATCTTTGCATATATGATAATTCCTTTTGAACACAAATCGCAAGCGCATTGTGAAAGTGGTGTAACCTCTAATTTATTAAAGCATTATGGACTGCCAATTTCTGAGCCCATGGCATTTGGTATTGGAAGCGGTTTGTTTTTTGGTCACTTGCCTTTTGTGAAAATAAATGGTGTGCCGGGAACAACGTACAGAATTTATCCTGGGCAAATTTTTAAAAATGTATGCAAGCGGCTTCATATAAAATCAAACACTCAGCGATTCTCAACGGTAGAGAAAGGTATGCAACAATTGAACGAAAATATTCAACAAAATATACCAACCGGATGTCAGGTAAGTGTTTTTTATTTGCCTTTTTTACCCGAGGTTTTTCGCTTCCATTTCAATGCACATAACTTGGTCATTTACGGAGAGGAAAATAAAATGTATTATGTAAGTGATCCTGTGATGGATAATAAATGCACCATTGCGTATGATGATTTGGCAAAGGCGCGTTTTGCCAAAGGCATGCCCGAACCGAAAGGAAGAATGTATTATATAAAAGAGGTGCCGCACAATTTAGATTTAGACACGGCTATTAAAAAAGGAATTAAGCAAACCTGCATGTTTATGAAGTCACCACCGGTGCCTTGGTTTGGTGTCAATGCCATCCGGTTTTTGAGTAAACAAATTTTACAATACCCTCAGAAATTAGAACCACGAAAGGCGACTTTGTATTTGGGAAACATTATTAGGATGCAAGAAGAAATTGGAACTGGCGGTGCAGGATTCAGATTTTTATATGCTGCTTTTTTGCAGGAGGCTGCCTCCCAAACCGGAAATACTAATTTAGCAGAGCTTTCGCAAGTTATGACATCAATTGGTGATCAATGGAGAAACTTCGCTTATAATACTGCTAGAATTTGTAAAGCAAGAAGCTCTGATGTAGTGAGTTACAGCGAACTCTCGGCGCAATTGAATCGCATTTATGAAGCTGAAAAAAAGTTCTATACTCAATTAGCAAACGTATATTAATCACATTTATTTTTTGCAATGTGATTAAATAAATGATGAGAAATGTTGCAAGCCTCGGAATTAAGCCGTAAATTTCTGACACTAAAAAACTATTGCCATGATATTCAGACGTTATTACACTTTACAAAGTAGCAAAAATGCAGATGAGGTTAAACGAAACCTGATTGGTCAACATTTGAAAGTTCATGTGTTAGATTTTGAAGTTTCGGTGAGAGACGGTGATGTGAAAATAATTCCTCATGCCGAAGATGAGGACCATATTTACACATTGCCAATTACACGACTACGAATTACAAACAATAGCAAAGGAAGCAGTATTAAAATGATGAGTAAACCACGACGAATAGATATTGGTGGTCCTTATCTCATCATGATTTTTATCACCTTCATGATAATTGCCTCTATTCTTCTTTACTTTTTTGGTGGTCTGGCATATCATCTTACAGCATATATTGTTGCGGGTATAGCCATATTAATTTTCTCTCTTCTCATGTTCAGATTAGAAATGGGTTACTTCGATTACATCCGTAAAATAAAGAATTGGGTCAAGGCACATGTATAATTGGTATTGAGTAGAATACAAATGCAAGGACTAAATAAGATGTGAATTTAAAAATATGCTAAGGTCTCAACTCATATAAATCAAATCCATTGGTCTTAAAAAGCAAATGAAAAAATTGTTCATCTAATTGAATACTTGGTTTGTTATTTTCACTTTGAAATAAATAATACGTTACATGGTATCGTTTCATTTCATCAATTAATTCCTGCTCTGTGTAATCGGTCCGCTCAATTGTATAAAATTGATTTTGACTTAAATAAGCTACCACCCACATTCTGCCGGCATCTATTGCATTGGATGTAAAACTTCCTTTGATATTATTTTTTTCTAAAATAGCAGCGTATTCGAAAAGCTCTTTGTTTTTATTTTTAAGATTTTCGATGTTCAATACCGGAAAAATGATAAATGAAAATGCAAGTATAAAAATACTGATCAAATACAAATAGGGGTGAATAAATTTTTTAACCCGTTCTAAAAGAACGGCACCAGCTATCATCAACAGAAAAATATTCAGCCAAATATATCTTGTTTCAATATGCATCATTAAATAACCTAATGGTAAAATGAGAATCGTAAAAATTAATAATTGAATTTGAATATTATCTTCGACTTCATCAACTTCCTTTTTTCTGAAAAAGAAATAGTAGAGTGAAATTAATAATATACTCAGTGCTAAAAATGATATTTCATTGTAGCATTCAATGGCAGTCAATTTGGTATGAATAACCCTGGTTATCCATTTTATAAAATGCTTGCCTGAACTAAACGGACTACTTAAATTTTCCTGACTCGGGTAGGGGTCCTCCCAAAATGAGGGAGAGTCATTGTACGAAGGCGGAATTAATAATTTGATATCAGATTTAAATGTCTTACCGCTATTAATGTACCAACTCATATTCAGCTTGCCTGCAAAACCCGTTAATGACCATACGCCGTATTTTTTATGTAAGGCATATGTCCATGGCAAAATAAGGAGCAACGCAGTAAAAATTCCGAGGCAATACATTATGACTGTATTTTTTAATGTAACTTTTTTCTTCGAATAAAACCAATACAAGGTAGCCGCAAAATGGAATAGAAAAAATGCCAGCGAATACGCTTTCGCATAAAATGCAATGCCCATGATAAGTCCACATAATGTTGCTTTCCAATACGATGAGTAAAAATTTTCTGACCAAAGAATAAGAAGATAAAGGAGTGCGAAAATAAGTTGTAATACATCGCCGAATGTTTGCAAATACACATTATGCACCATCACAACAGACAATGCCATCAGCAAAAAAGCATGAGCAATTTTCTTTATCTTGAATCGAATAAATAAAAGATGAACCAATACGATAACAATTCCGCCAAACACAAAATTTAAAATTTTGGCTATCGTCCAAGCGTCCATTCCTTTTTCAATGAAAGGAACCAACAGCCATGAATTGAGTGGACTCCAAAGACCATTAATACTTTGAAGGTATTGTGCGTTCGCGACCCGTTTGGCAATTGCCAAATAAGCAACTCCATCACTATCGAGAATATAACCTAGATAGGGGTGTAAAAAAAGGCAAAGCAATACATACAATAATAATGCAAGCGGAAGCATAATATGATTACGTAAGTTCTTCATTTAAGGCTCTAAAATACTCAAATGATTGAGACATTCGGCTTCCATACCAACTAAATAATTCTCCGTCGACCAATTTAATTTTTGCCATAGGCATCATTGCCAGTAATTCATCTATATGTTTTTGCTTGAAAGGATATGGCTCGCTTGAAAGTAGAATCAGTTCTGGGCTTAATTGTTTTATTTCATGGAATGATAACGAAGGGTATCTGGTTTCTTTTATACAGTTTTCAAAGCCGGCTGCCTGCATCATGCAATGGATGAATGTATCTGTGCCGGCTGCCATATAAGGCTTGTACCAAATCAAGTACAGCGTTTTGAAAAGTTGTATTGGTTTTATGAAATATTCTTTCACTGCTTTAATAGATGCTTCAATATTGTTTGCTTGTTCACCTTTATTGACAAGTTGCCCAACTTCCAATATCATTTCTAACGCATGGTCAATGGTTTGAATGTTACTGACATATACCGGAAATTGTTTTTGTAATTCTTCAATTTGCTCCTTAGTATTTTCTTCTTTATTAGCAAGAATCAAATTTGGGTTTAATGAACGAATCGTTTCCATATTCAAATTCTTTGTGCCGCCAACTTTTGTCTTGGTACGAAACCATTCCTTTGGATGAACACAAAATTTTGTGATACCGACGACTTCATCAGTGAGCCCTAAATCGAATAGCAATTCGGTTTGCGAAGGAACAACCGAAATAATGCGAAGCGAGTTGTTATACTTTTTCTGTAGGTCGTTCATTGAAATGCTGTTTATAAAGCATTAAAATAATAATGGCAAATAGCAAATCCGCAGGAAAAAATACATCGCCGAAAATTTCACCATAAAGATATCTGCCAAAAAATAACTTCATGGCAAGTTCGTAAAACATAAGCGAGACATACGCAAAAAAACACCATCGTTTTTGAAAACAAATTCCTGCCCAAACTAAGGTAAAGAGCAATTGCATAAAGGGCCGAAAGTCATACAACGTCCATTCTGAATGGTCCGAGAACATGGTCACAAAACCATGTACCGTAATGGCTGCATGAAAAAGAAGGATACAATAGATAATAATTCGGGTATAACTTTTAAGCATTTATGACTCTGATTTTGGTGAAGGCTCGTTTGGTTTCGGTTTATTTTTTTTTCTTTTTGATGTAAAGAAATCTCTGAAATTATTGAATACTTTTTTATAAGAAAGACCTACACCACCTTTCATAATATTGCTTCCTTCGGCATTATAGTTTGATGTTCGGAATGCATTGACACGTAAGCGACCATCTTCGGTGACTAAATATTGTGCTTTAAAATCACCGGCAATATTTATATTGCTTGTGCCTTTAGTAGTGGGATTATTTTTGTCAACATCTACATTGCTGCCAAAGTCAACAATGACTCTGTCCTTTAGTAACTTGGCTGTGATGCCAACATTAAATTGATTGATATTTGATTGACTTTCGCTCAATGCATATTGTTTGTAACCAAGGTTTAATGTAAAGTTTTTCAATCCGGTCACATCACTAAATACATTGGTCAGGCTTGATGAAAGTGCATTACTGATTAAATCAGATGCAGTTGCAACACCGCCTCGCTCATAGCTTTTATTGCCAATTCCATCGGTTCCTTTAAATTCACCAAGCAACAATAAAATCCCTGCTTGTGAGGTTGCTTCTTTTTGATCATTTCTGATTTGAGTGAGTTTGTCGTAGGCAAGGGTGCCGATAGATTTATTATAAGGTTGCGTAATATCGAACTTAATATCAGGACTAGATAATGCATCTTTCAGCGAAAGATAAATATAGGTATCGTATTTTTTCTTGGCTTCTTCTAATTCGCTTGGGTCATCAGTTGCTCCAATTATTAACGGAAGAAGTGGTAGTTGGTTAGGTACTTTGTAAATGGCTGTTACATCTAATTTCGCTTCTAGTGGATCACCATTCCAAATAATTCTACTGCCTTCATCAATAGTAAATGTTCGCGGGAATACTCCTCTGAAATTAAAATCATATTGACCTTCAGTAATGGTATAGGTTCCAAACATATTCAT
>JANNYV010000712.1:0-10119 GCA_031410275.1 Bacteroidota bacterium | reverse complement strand
CCAAGGCATTCAATGTCTCGTTTGTATTTTTATAATGTTGCAAAAATGTCAACGTTTGAATTGTTTTTCCTAGTCCCATATCATCCGCCAGCAAACCTCCCCATTTCACACTATCTAAATACGCCAACCATTGAAAGCCCGATTCCTGATAAGGTCTAAGCTCGGCATTTAATTCTGCCGGCACTGGAAGCTGCTCGTATTTTTCAGGGTTGGTATTTAGTAAAATTTCTTTTTTCTCAATCAACTCTTTCTTTATTTCCTCATCATCTATCATGTCATGAAGCTCATCGATGACGGTGAAATTATATTTACTTACTCGCAATGTTTTGCCATTGCTTTCACCCATTTTAAACAACAAGGAAAATTTCGATAGCCATTCTTCCGGAAGCAAGCCATAGGTGCCATCACCTAAAGGAATATAATTTTGCTTTACGGAAAGTGCTTTTTGTATTTCAGATAAATTCGCAACTTGCCCGTCAAAATCAATTTCAATTTTCGTATCAAACCAATCGAGGTTAGAAGCGACATGAAGTTTAGTAGTTGGTTTTGATTTATGAATTTTAAAATTATTCAACTGATCATATCCAAACACTTCAATATGTTCTTCTTTCATTTTATCAAAAAATAGAAAGAACCAGTTTTTCTGAAGCGCATATTTCGAATGAATGGCAAACTGATGTTCTGTTTCTTGTACACGCAAATGTGCATGCAATCCCTGTAACATTTGTACGAAATGTTCTTCCTGTTCTTTATGTCGCTGCACAATCAATAACTTCCCATCCTGATACATCGAAAGTGTTTGCTCTGCATTCCATTGAACCTCTACACCATCATATTTGAAGATAGGTTTAATAATAAAGTAAGAAGTTTGTTCGCTTAAAAAAATACAACATTGCGGTTCAATCGCCTGCTTGTATTCAACTAATTCCGGATCAAATTTTACATCATAAATTTTACTCAGCGGAATTAATTTTTCATTTAAATACGTTGGCCAATAGTCCATGCCCGTTGCCTGATAATCTTCTAGTGAAGCGAGTTTGCAGGCATCTTGGGCTTTATGAATCAGATACAATTTCTTATCAAACAGAAACAAAAGCGGGTTATTCAATTCATTTTTTTCAAGCGGAATTTTTTCACCTTCTATTTCAATGCAAAGTTCTGTTTTAATTTCAGCGACAGAAGGTGCTGCATTTTTTTTAGTCGATTTCTTTGCTTTTATTTTATTGACCGAAATAAACGGAACCGGTGTATTATCGATATAGGAAACCGGCACCAAGGAAGCCGTTTTGTATGGCTTTCCTTTGGGTAACATTGTTAACGGATTAAAAGTTCGTAGCGATGAAAATAATTTCACCAACTTAGGATGTAAATAATCAAACAAGGCTTCCTTATTTTCTTGCGACCATTCGGTATGATTCTGCACTATGTTCTCCCAAAGATCGCCGAAGGGTGAATTTTTTGCAATGTATTTTGTAATCTCGGTCTTCTGTACTTTTCGTACAAGGTTCATGATATCTCTGTCTTCTAACGTAAATTGCTCCGAAGGAATATATTTTGAAGTGTCTAATTTATTGACTGTTCCGGCAAAACCTGTCTTCGATAAGTTGAGTTCGCCTTCGACCAAATCAATAGTAAAATATGGAAATTCGGTTTCCTGCAAATTCAATACAACGCCCAATCGCTTTACAAAATTCTTTTGTTCAACCACAACAACAGGCTCGCTTCTCAATTGCTCTTTTGTGAAACCTGTATTTACTTTTTTGATGGTTGTATCCAATACTTTTAAAATGGGCTTTCCATCTTGATACATAAAATCAAATTTCCCGGTCAAATCATCATCTAAACTATAACCGTACAAAGCGAGTAATTTATTTTTCTGACTTTCCCAATTTCGAATTGTATCAAAATAAAGAGGACCATGATTGTTTAACAACTGAAGAAATAAAGCGGCTTTGTGTTTGCATAAAGCATGTTTTGTTTCGGCACAATTGCACGATGTATCAAATGATTTATCATCGTTTCGTTTAATTTTTAAATTAAATTTCTCGCCTTCAACTTCCAACACGGCTTCTACCTTTTCATTTTCGGCAATACTGATTTTTGCTTTATGCTTCTGTGCAATTCTTTCAGCTTCTTCAAACAAATAATTGGAAGTAAACAAACGAAGCAATTTCAAATCAATCACTTTCATCCGAACGACCGTATGTTTTTGATCAAACACGGCTTCCGAAGCATTTAGTGTTTGATTGACTATCATATCATTCAATTGAAAAAGAGCAGCTGCTTCGTGCCGGCAAATTTCACCCATATTATAAGGACAGGTGCAACGGGCAGCTAAGGTACTTTCATCATGATATTTTGAAATGGTGACATTGTACTGATTGTAATACATGTCGTTTCTGACTTTAAATGTAATTTGTCCGGTAAACTCATCCCGCTTTATCATTTGCACACCACCGGTGAGAAAAATTCGTTTGCCTCTGCGTATGACTTCTTCGGCACCCGAACTGTAAATATATTTTATTAAAGGAGATAAGGCCATGGAGCAAAATTGTTGTTTCTGTGAGTACAATATTGCCCGTTTTCATTGTGAAAAAGGCAATCAGCGAAGTTAAGGCAAAATGCGCTATTACTCGATTTTAATTTTGATGTCGGCAGATTCTATAGGTCTAACATTGATTCATATAGAATAAAAAATAGGGCTCATTATATTTTTTTTATGTTGAAGCCCAGCATATAATCTATATTGTGCTTGAGTCCGGCTGTCGTTGCAATCCCCTGACCAAAGCATCAGGGGGATTTTCACTACCATCCGGGCTAGAGTTCAGCTGTAGTAACTTCATTCAACTTACGGATTCAAACGTATATGATGAATACGCTTAAATCTAAAAATATCAGGCACGATAGAACTTCCAATCGTAGGTGTATTGCGGCAGCGATTGAAGTGGAAATCCCCTAACGCTTTGGTCAGGGATTGGAGCGAAAAGCGCGTGTGCCGCCCAGATGCTTCGATCAGGACAAACCAAACTCATTCTCATTGAAAATTTAGTTTCGCTATTATCCTAAACCTTTTATTAAATTTACTGCTGTTAAATAGGACTTTATGTTATTTTTGCACACATGAAAATTTTCAAACTGTTTTCCATTCTGCTGTTGATGCTATTATTTTCAAGCAGCATTTTTGCTCAACCCAAAGGAAAATATATTCCAACTAAATATGATTCTGTCAAGAAAAAAATTCCGCAACAAGTTTACGGGAATAAGGTAAAGGCTGATCCGGAAAAACCAATCCTGACCGAGCCTGAAATAAAAGAGGTGATTGAAGAGAAAAAAACAGAGCCTGTGATTGAAGAGAAAAAGGAAATTGTTGAAGAGAAAAAGAAAGTGATTGAAAAGAAAAAAGAACCCGCGATAAAAAAGGAAAAAGTACTGAAGGAAAAGAAAATAGAAGTCAAGGTAAAAAAAGAGAAACCGCAAAAGAAGGAAGTAAAAATCATTGAGGAAGAAAAGGAAGAACCAGTTTATACAGAACCGATCATTAAACATAAAGGAGTGCCTTTGCCAGTGAAATGGAATTTGCAAAATTGTATTCAATATGCAATGGATAATAATTTGCAGGTGAAAGAATCAGAATTGAATGAGCGTTTATCGAGAATGATTTTGCAACAAAACAGAAACAGCCGTTTGCCTTCTTTGAATGCAGATGCAAGTTTGGGTGATTCATATGGCCGTTCGATTGACCCAACTTCGAATCAGTTTGTGACTGCGGGTTTTGTGTACAACTCATTAGGCCTTTCTTCGCAAACCCTTCTGTTTGGATGGTTTCAGCGTAAGCATCAAATAGAACAAAATGAATTGGAAGTAGAAGCGGCCAACGCATCAAACAGTCAATTGAAGGACGATATTGCACTGAATGTAGCAACCGGATTTTTACGAGTATTGCTTGCCCGTGAGACGGTAAAAATAAATGAAGGTCAATTGAAATTAGCAAATGATCAATATACGCAAACAGTAAAATTTGCAAACGCCGGACAATTGCCGGAGTTGAATGTGGCACAAATGCTTTCGCAATTATCAACCGACAGTTCGAATTTGGTGAGTGCCGTTTCGGATGAACGAATTGCGTTGTTGCAATTAAGAGCTTTGATGAATTTTAATTTTGAACAAGATTTTGATATCGTGGCACCGGATATAAATGTGGCTGAATTATCGGCGTTGTATTCGTTACCAACACCTGAAGGTATTTATACAACCGCTTTGAAAAATCAACACCGGATGAAGTATAATGAATTGAAATTAATGTCGGCTAAAAAAACAGTAGATATTGCGAAGTCAGTTCAGTTTCCTCAGCTTTCACTCATCGGAAGTTTGGGAACCAATTATTCATCTACAACAAAAGATATTACCGGACAAACCTATATTGGCGAAGCGCCTCTTGGCAATATAAAAGTTGGCAATACCGATTATCAGATTACTCGACCGGAGTATAGTTATGCAACCCGGACCCGTGCTGTCTTTAATCAATACGGTGATAATGTCAGAGCGAATATTGGATTGAGTTTAAACGTTCCTATCTTAAACGGATTTAGTGCAAACACGAATATTCAAAAAGCAAAAATTGGTTTGGTGTCACAGCAAATTGTGATAGACAGCGATAAACAAAAATTGAAACAAGATGTATATAAAGCCTATGAAGAAGCGAAGGCCTCTTCGCAAAAATACAATGCCGCCAAACGTGCACAGGACGCCGCACAGCGAGCATTAGACTTTGCCGTGAAACGCTTTACAATTGGGATGATTAACTCGTTTGAATACACCTCTATTCTGAATAGTTTTTATACGGCAAGTTCATCTGTCCTTTCATCGAAATACGATTTAATTTTTAAACTGAAGGTACTTGATTATTACATGGGCAATCCATTAAAATTATAATATACAACCATGTCAAAGAAAAATATTTATTGGTTAGTGGGTGGCATGATAGGCCTTTTGATTCTTGTGATTACGTTGCAAAAAACCGGTGTCATAGGTGCGGACAAGACGACCAAAGTAGCCATCGAAGAAGTTGCGAAACATGATATTATTGAAACTGTGACTGCCAGCGGAAAAATTTATCCGGTGTCGGAAGTAAAAATAAGTCCGGATGTGTCAGGCGAAGTCATTGATTTATATGTTGAAGAAGGAGACAGTGTGAAGAAAGGTCAGGTACTTGCGAATATTAATGCAACTATTTACAAATCGATGGTGAATAAAGCCAATGCACAACTCAATCAAACGAAGTCATCGGTTTCGAATGCGAGTGCATTAACCGCACAATCGAAAGCACAATTAGATCAGGCGAGTTCAACATTTTTACGCAACCGTGATTTATTTGAGGATAAAGTCATTAGTGCCGTAGAGTTTGAAAGCGCCGAAGCGGCCTATAAAACAGCGCAGGCCAATTATAAAGCAGCGCTCGAAAATATTAAAGGAAATGAATATGGTGTGGCAAGTGCGTTGGCGAATGTAACCGAGGCTGTGCAAACATTACGAAAGACAACCATTTATTCGCCGATGAAAGGAATTGTCTCGAAACTGTTTATTAAAAAAGGGGAACGTGTAGTTGGGACAGCCCAAATGGCGGGAACAGAAATTATGCGTGTAGCGGATATGAGCAAAATGAAAGTAGATGTGGAAGTCGGTGAGAATGATATTCAAAAAGTGAAATTTGGTGATACGGCAAACATCGAAGTAGAAGCATATCCGAACCGTAAATTTAAAGGGCAGGTTGTGCAAATTTCGCAATCGAGTACTGCCACCGGATTACAACAAAGCATTTCATCCTTGACCGATCAGGTGACCAATTATACGGTAAGTGTACAGCTTTTGGCCGAAAGTTATCAGGATTTAATTGAACTCGATAAACGACATTTTCCGTTTCGTCCCGGCATGTCGGCATCTGTTGAAATATTGACCAAGCATCAGTTGCAGGTGTTGGCAGTTCCGATTAATGCAGTGACCACGCGTGAAGATGAAGGAGAAGACAAATCGAAAAAAGAAGAGAAAATAAAAGAATATGTTTTTGTGGTGAATGATAAAAACATAACCGAGTTAAAGCAAGTTACGACGGCAGTACAAGACAATCAATATATTCAAATTCTGACCGGTTTAAATGAAGGAGAAAAAATTGTCATAGCTCCGTTTAGCGCCATAGCCCGTACTTTGAAAAAAGAAATGAAAGTAAAAATAGTTCCTAAGAAGGAATTGTTTGATAAGAAGAAGGAAGAGGAAAAGGAGTAGATTATTAATTCACATTATTTTGGTTGGTGAGACACCAACCGATAGATAAAATTCAAGCACAGCGACTAAATGAAAATTATCACATGGAATTGTAATGGAGCGTTCAGGAAGAAATTTGAAAACTTACTAGATATAAATGCAGACATTCTTGTTATTCAAGAATGTGAAAACCCAAATGAATCAAAAGACAAAAAATATACTGATTGGGCAACTAATTTTCTTTGGCTTGGGGATACAAAAAATAAAGGGCTCGGCGTTTTTGCTAACAAGAACATCAACCTGAAAAAACTAAACTGGACTGATATCTATCAAGGGGATAGAGTCAAACACTTTTTGCCATGTTCTATAAATGATAAGATTGAACTTATAGCAGTTTGGACACACCAAAACAATTCGCCGAACTTTCGTTACATCGGGCAGTTATGGAAATACTTACAGATTCATAAAGGCAAGATGAAAAACTCAATTATTGCGGGTGATTTTAATAGTAATGCCATTTGGGATGAATGGGACAGATGGTGGAATCACTCCGATGTTGTAAAGGAATTAAGTGCAAAAGGAATTGAAAGTCTATATCATACATTTACAAAGGAAGAGCAGGGAAAAGAGTCATGTCCGACATTTTATCTGCATCGAAACCTATTGAAGCCTTACCATATTGACTATTGTTTTGCTTCCACAAAATTGACAGATAAACTTAAAAATATAACAGTTGAACCTTTTGAAAAATGGAAGCATTTAAGCGACCATTCGCCCATAATAATTTCGTTTGAGGAATGATAAAACCAAAACAAGTAGAATTCATCTATCGGTTGGGGTCTCACCAACCGAAACTTTTGTGATTCTTTTTGCGATGCTAATGAATTTGAACGTGCTAATGAATTTGTTGTCGTTTCGGTTGGTGAGACCCCAACCGATAGATAAACCTCTCACTACTCACTACTAATATCTCACATCTTGCATTAATCAAATGCCTGGTTGCTGGCACCGGCAATTTTTACTAAGCGTTCAAAATCTTCTGTTTTCAAATCATTGTAAAAGAAATGAATCGGGTCGAGTTTCTCACCATTTTTTTCGACTTCGTAATGGCAATGCGGCCCCGTACTTTTTCCTGTACTGCCAACCCATCCTATCACTTCACCCCGTTTCACTTTTTGTCCCTGTGTGATTTTTAATTTTATCATATGGCAATAATGTGTGCGATAACCGTAACCATGTTTTATCCAAATATTATTTCCATAACCTGATGTATTGTATTCCGCAATTTCTACAATACCATTTCCGGTTGCATATACAGGTGTGCCTACAGGAGCCGTAAAATCGAGCCCTGCATGAAACTTCATAATTTTATAAATGGGGTCAATACGCGCCCCAAAACCCGAAGCAATACGTTCGAGTTGTTTATTTGAGACCGGTTGTATGGAGGGAATGCTTGCTAAAAGTTCCTGTTTATGTTCGATATATTTCTGCAAGGTATCATACGATTTTTCCTGAAAGGTCATCCTGTTCTTTAAAGCCGTCATATTTTTTTCTAAGGAATGCACGAGTTCTTCATTCGTAAATGGGGACAGCTTTTTTTCTAATTCCTTTTCATCTAATGCTATTTTTCCTGTACGAACATTTGCCGGCAAAGGCTCTGCTTCAAAAATAACCCGATACACTTCATTGTCACGTTTTTCTAGTTCATTGGCTTGTTCTTGTGTTTTATGTAAATCTTTTTTCAGCAAATCATATTTTTCTTGTAAGAACGAAAGCTGTGCATTCATTCGTTTTTCATTCGGTGATTGCAAATATTTAAAAGCTAACGACACAATGATAGCGGCTGTTACCAAAACCGCAGAGAATAAACCAAACACACGTAACAACTTTTTTCCCAAAGGAATTTTCACAGGTTCGAACTGCTGTGTTTTAGTGCTGTAATAGTATTTAACTTTTTTCAAACTGAATGAATGAAGCCCAAAGATAAAAATTCTATAGTATCCAATCTATATAATTCTCGTGATGTATGGTGGTAAAATTTGCCTCAGGATAGGCATTGGCAAATGCGGTTGGTATTTTTGCTTTATGAAGTTTCCATTTGCACTCGGCTGCATGAATGCTATTATTCTCAACTTCAATCAAATCTATTTCCTGCTGATCGTACGTTCGCCAAAAGTAGGACTCGACATGCTTTTCGAGATATGCATTCCGTTTAATACGTTCACTTAAAATATAATTTTCCCAAAGCATTCCATTATCCTGTCGAAGTGCCAATGGTTGCATATTGCCAATCAAATAATTTCGAATTCCATTATCATAAAAATACCAACGGTTACTTTTGGCAATTTCTTTTCTCAAATTTTTACTGTATCCTTTTCGCTGATATATGACAAATACTTTACTTAACAAATCTAAATAGCGTTCAACAGTATTTTTACTCATGCCTAAATTTTTGCCCAATTCATCTAGCGATACTTCCCCTCCAATTTGCATGGCTATCAGCACCAACAAGTCTTTTAATTTTTGTGGATTGCGGATTGATTCAAATGCTAATATATCTTTCAACAGAAATGTGTTGACCAATTCTTGGAGGTAACGTGTTTTATCTTCTTTTGATTCTAAAAAAACTAATTCGGGGTAACTACCATAAATCAATCGCTCCTCCAAATGTTGCTTTGTTTGAATTGCATTTTCTTGTTGTTGCAATTCAATTTGTGCCAATGGATACAAATGATAGGTAAATGTTCTACCTACCAAAGGTTCTCCGCTTTGTGAAATATCTAATGCTGACGAACCTGTGACAACTATATGAAGAGGTGCAATTTCGTCAATCATCAATTTGAGTTTCCTTCCAATGTCTTTTATATATTGAGCTTCATCGAGCATGAGGACATCATATCCTTGCAGAAGTCGTTTGTAATTGGCTACAGTTCTATTTTTTAGAAGCTTCTCTACATCATGGTCTTCACCATTGAGCCATAGAATTTTTTTATTACTGTTCTCTCTGATATGCATGAGCAGAGCCGTTTTGCCAACTCGCCTAGCACCAATAATAAGGCTCACTTTTTGCTGATTGAATCGACTGATAATACTTTTCTCAATGGTTCTGTTTAGCATACATAGCTTTTAATGGTGTAAATATATTTAAACTGACTGAATTAATGTAAAATTCGTCAACAAACTGACTGAATTAATATAAAATACGTCAGTATACTGACTGAATTAATATTTTTATTTCAACATGATGACAAGTATTATATGATGAATTCCACTCTTTAAAAACTATTCCCTGTATTTATTCGCATAGTTTCTGAACGAAAAAATATGAATGGAAGATGCGTGAAGGATAGTAGCGAAAAGCCCGGAGCGAGGCACGAGCGAGGACTTGCAGCGGATAGCCTGACCCCGAAGCAGTCCCGTAGGCAAATTCTTAAAAATTAAATTGACAAAGAACTCATTTTGCTACGGGGCCGCTTTCGGGGCACGCCAAAAAAGATATCAATAGTAAAGACCATTTTATAAACTTCTCAAAGACGTAGAAAATAAAACCTTCCAATCTTAAATTGGCTACTTTTCAAATTCCTTTTTCTTACTTTTGCGCACATTATAAAATAACTATGACTTCTTCAGAAATACGAAAAGCCTTTTTAGATTTTTTTAAAAGCAAGGGACATCATATTGTGCCAAGTGCTCCTATCGTGGTAAAAAATGATCCAACCCTCATGTTTACCAACGCAGGAATGAATCAGTTCAAAGATTTTTTTCTTGGCAATCAAACACCAATATACCACCGGATTGCTGATACCCAAAAATGTCTTCGAGTGAGCGGTAAACACAATGACCTCGAAGAAGTGGGTGTGG
>JANNYV010000711.1:0-3409 GCA_031410275.1 Bacteroidota bacterium | reverse complement strand
ATATACCCTTGAGCAAAGTATTGAAAAAATAAAACAACATAGCCGGAATTATGCAAAACGCCAAGTCACTTGGTTTAAACATCAAGGCGATTTTCAGATACTGAAACCTGATGAAATGATGAAATACGCGCTGAGTATCAGTCAGTAAGAAATTTTATTTTGGGTTTGCTTTACTTTATTTCCTACTTTCGCTACGTTATAGTCGAAATGGATAATACTTCTAAACGGGATATTTACGATTTGATTGCTGAATTAGCCAAATCAGCTAACATGGATATTGATGGAACAGAATTTGTTCCGGGTAGTACCGATGTTAGAAGGAAACCTCTATCCCTTGATTTTCCTGAACGAACTGAATTGATTACAAAAGAAATAATAAAAGAAGAGTTAGCGCATCTTGAACGGTCTCCGGGAGAAGAACCTAGAAAAGCGGAGGAAGAACGAATGGAAGAACTGGGTATAGCTAAAGCATCTTCCTTGGAGGAATTAAATAAATTGAAGGCTGAAGCCATTGAGGAATTGAAACTTGCAAAAGAAATTGTGTTGTATGAAATGAAGCATCTGAAAAATGGTATGCATCAAGAGGCTATTCCTGCTGCGGCTATACATTCAATCATAAATAAAAAAGTTGAAGAAATTCCGATCATTGAAACACCTATTTCACCCACTGTTACACTTGATGAATTGAATATAGTGAAGGCCACTATGATGGAAGAATTGAACAGGTTGAAAAACTTACAAGTCATCCAAAAAAATGAACCTGTTATTGAACAAGCTGTAGAAGCAGATTTATTTGAGAACCTTACCATCGACGATTTAAACAGAATCACCATGGAGGCCATGAATGAAGGGAAGAATAATCAGCATGGTATTGATGAAAAAAATGCTGGGTTCTTAGTTGAAAGCAAAGTGATACAAGATCAATTAAAGCTATTGAATGAGAAATTAGATGAAATAAGTCATAGAGATTTAAAATCAGAGATTGTGAATGAGTTGAAATTATCTGATGAGCGCATTGTGCAACAAGTTCAAAAAACCAGAGAATCTATTCTGAATGATATTTCCCCCAAGCCTTTAACAGGAATTCCACGCTCCAAAAACTCTATGATGAAATGGCTCGGCATTTTAAACTTATTGTTGTTGCTTATTGTACTGATGTATTTATGTTTTCAGAAATTTAATCAGATTGGATCAAGTAATCAATCAGAAAAGAAGCCCTCACCAACCTCACATGAAGTAATTCCGGAGCAACATAACGAGCCCTTACCACAGAATACAAGTACACCTGAAAATAATAGTGGTAATGAAACGGGACAGCAAGAACTTGTTAAAGAACAGAATATATTGCCACAGAAGATTCCTGTAAATACAATGCATGAAAATAATGCTCAGGCAGATACCATTCATTCATCAGATTCAGGCCATCCAACATCAAATCATCGTGTACCTGTCAACCGAAACATGAATATAATTGCAACAAATGAGATCGTCTCTAATGTAAAGAGAAGCACGAAAAATAATTTTTCATCAAGTGGTTTGAAGTCGACAATTGATACAAAGAAGAATGAAACTATAACCAAAAACAAAACAGAGGTTTCAAAGAAGACGGCAACCAAACAAGATGTTTACTTTGGCGAGGATTAATTTATACTCATGAAGATGTATTACCCGGTTTTACTTTTTTTATGCCTCACTATTTCTTCGTGTACACTTTTTATGCCATTGCCGGCAACTCAATCTGTCCCAACAGTTCATTCACAAAAACTACCTCTTGCCATACCGGTTAAAAGTAAGGACGGAATTTCTCGAACCTTTTACAACAAGCATTCTAAATTTATTACTTCGAGAGACAACATACGTTATGTAGAACGAATGTATTACGGACCACGAGCGGATATTCTTAAAGAATTTGCAGACCTTGATACACGCAAAGAAATTTCGAAAGATGAGTACACAAAATTTCCCATTGCTTCATTCTTTAGTGCCAACGCAATTAGTATCCCGGCAGATAAAAAAGAAAAAGCAGAGTCACTCTACTCTGCATTGATTGATACCATACTTTCAAAAACTATGTTCGAACCAAACCGGCATATCGAGATTGTTGTATTGGGTTATACTGATGAAACACTCCTTGAAGACAATGTAGATTTATACAATACCCTTTTAGTAAAATCGCAACATGAGCATTTATCGAAACAGGAATTTTATACATACACGTCCTATTTCCGGGCAAAGGAAATTGGTGATATACTTTCAAGTTTACTTGAGAAAAGAAAAGTGGAGTTTCAACAATACAACAAATTAATGATTGATATTATTCAGGAAGGTAGAGGTATTGAATACCCTGAAATAAAAAGAGAATATGATACGGTTGATGACAAAAGACGGATTGCAAAAGTGTATTGGAAGTTAGTTGAATAGATGCTTATGCGGTCTGTTTGTATTTGATTCGCATTTTGCAAAAAATAAATAGTTGATAGTTGATGAAACCTAAAGTGAGTGAACCTTTTTGAGCTTCCAATAAATATCCATATTTATGTTTGACAATTAATTGTTGAGATGTAAAATGACACCCAAGATTAGTGAATATTTTTGTTGTTTCTATAAATCTGAATATTTATCAAACAAATCCAAAATAAAAATAAAACAAATGTTCCTTTTTGTATACTTGGAAGGAGAAAAATAAAATGGCCACTTGTATATATAAAATAATTGAACAGCATGACCATCAAGCAAAAAAGCCCATATGCAAAAAGCCACCGCATATTGTTTTTATATAAGCCAATAAAGGTTCCGCTCAACGCGACAATTCCTAAAAAACCTGCGACATCAATAACCATATCATGCAAACCGGTGAATAAAAAAAACGAAACGATCATTGAACATATTCCGGTAAAACGTATGATGTGATTGTATTTATAAAATGGGAAAAGCTTTGGAAGGTAAACCCAAAATAAGATGAGGGACGAGCATAAAATAAACATGGCCGTTAATGCAATTGGTCTTGCGTCATTCAGTTCACCATTCTTTGCAATGTATGCGATTAAATCGCACCAATAATTATTAAGCCAATCGAACCCTTTATATGTTTTATTTGTATTTGATCCGCCGGGATAAAATAAAGTGGCCGTGATGTACAAGATAATAAAAAAAAGAATGCCAACAATTGGGCTAAGCAAGCACATGTCATTTCTTTGTTTTGTATTTAAACTCGTCATGGTAAGGTATCGATAGAATGATGTTCTGCTTCTTTTAATGTATGAGTCGGGGTTTTGTATATGGTCATTTTTCTGATGCGATGTGCATGATTTAATGACGAATGTGTGAGGGATGGCAGCGGAAATCCTCCCGCAGCTTTGGGCGGGAGATTGCAGTGAACAGCCCGACCCGAGGCTTTGCGAGGGACACA
>JANNYV010000710.1:0-6542 GCA_031410275.1 Bacteroidota bacterium | reverse complement strand
CATCGAATCGAATCATGTATATTCCATGAGCTAATTTGCTTGTATTGATTGTTTTTGTTTCATGTTGTTTTAATGAAGATGAAACAATTTCTTGTCCATTTGTATTAGTGACCGAAAAATTAAAATTCTTAGCTGTTGTATTTTCAATATGTAAAAATTCATTCATCGGAATAGGAAATATTTTTATACCATCTGCATTTGTAATTTCATTGATACCAACCGGAGCTGCTGACAAATCATCAATGCAAAAATACGCCGGCGTATTCATCCCAAAACTTCCATTATCACTTGATACCAAAGTGTAAGTGATGCTATCTACAACGCCTAATGAAGTGGTATTTACCCAACGCCAATCATTCACAATATAATCGTTTAAATTATTGGCATCTCTGAAATCAGCCAAATAAAAATGTACCGTATCAGTTTTAGGAATACCATTGTACCAACCGGTAATATCAATTCTGAAAAAATCAGAATCATTTCCTGTTAGGCCTCCAAATTTTTTTGCAACAAAATCTCCATTTTGCATAGAGCGGTAAGCAATGGTTGTATTGGTTATATAAAAACCGGCGACAATAGTATTTGCCGGGAATTTTATTTTATTATACTCTGTATTAAAACTTAAATAGGCAACACCATACACAGTTGAATTGTTATGTCCTTTTCCGGTGATGGCACTGATATCATTTGCATATGAAATATCCATAGTATCAGTGGTAGCTGAATATGCCCAACCGCTCCAATAGTCGCCGAAGCTACTGGTATCATTGCGGTTGACAAATGTCGCAGGTCCATCTTGAAAGGTCGTTGTACCCGGAACACCAAGCACACCTTTCCAATAATTGCCAGTCGGTAAAGGAAGTGTTTCAAACGTTACTTGTGCGTTTGTTGTGATTGCAAATGCGATTGCAAAAAAAAATGTTGTCAATTTTTTCATGTCTTAAAAATTTTAAATTGCGTTATTATTCGTTAAAATAAATAACGGGAACGGATTAAATAAGTATGAAAAGTGTATTCGTACTTACCATTGGCTTTTTTCCCGAAGCCATTGAATAAAAATGTTTGTATGTAGGCAGGTCTTCTGACTCGTTCTATTCTTGTTCGGCCTTCCCATTCGTGTTTGTGAACAGTGGCATTATTGAAACAAGTATTACAGAACTTACAGCACCGGGTAGTGTCACTGAATTTCACAGTATTCCCTTTTCATCCCGACTGTAAATGCCGGGACACCTAATACGCGGCAAATGTAGAACGAAGAAATTAGAAAAACAAATTCGTGGGTGCATTTCAATTTTAGGAAGCTGTGTTTAAATTTAGAAAATACTATTGACCTTAAAATTGTAGCTTCTCAATTCTGTTTCCCACTTTTTTCTTGACAAAAAAGTGGAGCAAAAAGTCAAGACTGACGAAAAATTGGCTAAAAATATTTTTGAATGTCGAAAATGAAAAAGCTATGTCTCTGTTGATCTCACTTGATCTTAGGTAGTTAGATTAAACTAATAGGCTTCTTTAAGCAAGGTTCAATTGTTTTCATTTTTCCCGCCATTCAAAAATATTTTCTTAACGCCATTTTTCTAAGGTCAGTAAAATGCATCTATTAGTATACTAAAGTGTTTCTAAAATTTAATATACATTTCCATTTTACAAATCAAATGAAAATGCACATGAGGCATGACTAGCTGATAGAAGAACCGAAGCTGAACGGTGCCATCGCCACAAAAGTTGAAGAATGAACGCATGCTGACCCCATAAAAAAATTCCTAACCTATATCATTTTATTGCCGGTATCTTTTTATGTACTTTGTACTCAAATTAAGAACCATGAAACATTGTATTTACTTTTTATCTTTTCTGCTGTTTGCCAATGTAATGACGGGGCAAGTTAATTATACACAAACATTAAAAGGTATGGTATTGGATAAAGAATTGAAATACCCTTTGCCGGGAGCCACCCTAAAAATATTTAAAGACACCTTGCTCGTATCAGGCTCAAAGACCAATGAGTTTGGCGAATTTAAATTTGATAAAATTCCGGTGGGTCGTTATACCGTTCGTTGTTCATACATCGGTTATATCGACAAGACCATGCAAAATATTGAAGTCAATTCAGGGAAGGAAACCCAACTTATCATAGAGCTTGCAACAAGTTCAAAAAATATAAAAGATGTAGTCATCAAAAACAAAAAAGGGCAAGTCAATAATTCAATGGCCACAGTGAGCGCTCGAAATTTTAATCCTGAAGAAGCCAGTCGCTATGTGGCATCGCGTGAAGACATCGCGCGGATGGCAACCAACTTCGCCGGTGTACGCGGGAGTGATGATTCGCGAAACGATATTGTCATACGAGGCAATACGCCCAATGGTGTGTTGTGGCGTGTGGAAGGTTTTGATGTCAATAATCCGAATCATTTTGCATCATTTGGAACAACAGGTGGACCGGTAAATATTATCAATAATAAATTGCTTGGCAACTCTGATTTTATGACCGGCGCTTTTCCTGCTGATTATGGCAATGGCACTTCCGGTGTGTTTGATTTGCGTTTGCGAAATGGCAATAAAGACAAACATGAATTTACTGCGCAGCTTGGTATACTTGGGCTAGAAGCCACTGCAGAAGGTCCATTAAATAAAAAAAGTGGCGCATCCTATACCTTCAGTTACCGGTATGCAACATTGGCTATTATGAATAAATTTGGAATCAATTTTGGAACGAGTGGCTCACCTTCGTATCAGGATTTGAATTTTAAACTTAATTTTCCTATCAAGAAAATAGGTCAACTTTCTTTCTTTGGCTTAGGCGGGAAAAGTGATATTGCTATCTTAGATAATGGCGATGATAGTTCGAAATGGACATACGGACGAGCAGGCAGGGATATTCATTTCGGTTCACGATTTGGATTGGTAGGCTTGGCCTTTCAACAAAATGTGAATACTACTTTTTATCATAAAATTTCGATTGGTATGAATTTAAATAATTCATACAGTGCGTATGATACGATTGGCCTTGACAAAACAACAAGAGCTGCTACCTACCGGAATAAATTTACGGTCAATAAAACGATATTAAATTACACAGCCACCAAACGCTTATCATCGAAGCAAACGATGAAAGCCGGGTTTATTTTAACAGAAATGAATATGAATTTGGTGGACAGCAATTTTTATCCCGATCAAAACATTTGGTATAATGAAGCCGAATTTAGAGATGATGCACAATTGGTGCAAGGCTTTTGTGAATGGAACTACTCTCCTACTGATGCGTTGAAAATCAATGCGGGTGTTCATTATATTCAATTTCTTTTAAACAATTCAAAATCGTTGGAACCTCGTTTAGGAATTAGTTATTCGGTGAATCAAAAATTGCAACTTAATGCAGGTTATGGTTTACACAGCAATTTGCAACCGATGTACATTTATTTTTTACAAATGAAAGATAGCAACGGGAAAAATTACAAACCGAATATCAATACCGATTTTAATAAATCACATCATTTTGTAGTTGGTGCCGATTATACTATCAACAGTTCATTGCATAGTAAAGTAGAAGTGTATTATCAATCATTATTCAATTTGCCTCAAGAAATAAAAGGCTCAGCATATACGCCGCTCAATCAAGGGGCTACATTTAATTTTACTTTCCCGGACCGTTTAGAAAATAAGGGAGTAGGTTACAATACAGGTATTGATATTACGTTGGAAAAGTTTTTCAGCAAGAATTTTTATTTGCTTGCGACCGGTTCTGTTTACACAAGCAAATATAAAGCGAGTGATCATGTATGGCGCAATACGGAATTTAATGGACGTTATACTTTAAATATTTTATCGGGCAAAGAATTTATGGTAGGCAAAGCACATACAGCAAAAATAGTTGCCGGATTCAAATTTAATATTTCTGGCGGCAAATGGTATACACCGATTGACTCGGCAAGGAGCGCTGTGAAAAGACAATATGAAGGTATTGATGCATTGACAAATACTAATCAGTTTTCGACCTATCATCGTTTGGATATTCGCTTAGGATTTAAGAAAAATATGAAACGGTTTAATCATCAATTTTATATTGATATCATCAATGTATACAACCAAAAGAATGCGTTGGGATTAAGTTATATTCCAAAAACCGGTGAGGTTGTAAACGAAACTAACCTTGGTTTTTTGCCATTGTTTAATTGGTTGATTGAGTTTTAAGATACAGTAGTCGTAAGTCTTAAGTCGTAAGTCAAAAGTCAAAAGTCGTAAGTCATAAGTCGAAAGTAATAAGGCGTGGAAGGCTTCTTATATGGTGCTTACTGCCAACTATCAACTATCAATTATCCATTAACAATTATCCATTAACAATTATCCATTATCAATTGTCTATTATCAATTGTGAATTGCTATTTCCAACTCAAAATTTTCTCTTATCTATGCGACTGCTTTATTTACTAATGCGGCGGCTTCAGATAATAAGATCGCACTTTGTACTTTTAATCCGGATTTTTCGATGAGTTCTTTGGCGGCTTCAGCATTGGTTCCTTGAAGGCGAACGATCACAGGTACATGTATTTCGCCAATGGCATGATAAGCATCTACAACACCTTGTGCTACTCTGTCGCAACGAACAATACCACCGAATATATTGACTAAAATGGCTTTTACATTCGGGTCTTTTAATATCAAGCGAAAACCTGCTTCTACGGTTGTTGCATTCGCTCCACCGCCTACGTCCAGGAAATTTGCAGGTTCTCCGCCACTCAATTTAATCATATCCATGGTTGCCATCGCAAGTCCTGCGCCATTGACCATACAACCAACATTTCCATCTAATTTTACATAATTCAAATTGCTTTCGCTCGCCTCTACTTCTGTTGGATCTTCTTCGGCTTTATCTCTGAGAGCAACTAAATCTTTATGACGTATCAATGCATTCTCTTCTAAATTCATTTTGCAATCGACCGCCATTATTTTATCATCACTTGTTTTAAATAACGGATTTATTTCCAGCATATCGCAATCGAGTCCAATAAAGGCATTGTATAAATTAGTGACGAACTTCACGCAGTTTTTAAATGCCTCACCACTCAAACCTAAATTGAATGCAATTTTCCGAGCCTGAAATGCCTGTAAAGGACTACCCGGCTCAACCCATTCTTTAAATATTTTATCCGGTGTATTATGTGCTACGTCTTCGATATTCATACCACCTTCTGTGCTGTACATAAAGACAAACTTTTTCGTTTGCCTGTCTAATAGTATTGAAAGATAAAATTCTTTTACAGGACTGGCACCTTCATAATAAGCATCTTCAGCCATAAATAATTTCGTAACAACCTTGCCTGCCTCGCCTGTTTGAAGAGTCACCAATGTATTTCCAAACATATTCTCTGCAACTGTTTTTGCGCCCTCTTCACTTTTCACGACTTGCACACCATGCTGTTCGGGCACTTCCTTAAATGTGCCTTTCCCTCGTCCGCCTGCATGTATCTGAGCTTTGGCGACTACAAATTTGCATTTGGTTCGTTCACTTATTTCTTTGTATGCATTGACTGCCTCTTCGACCGAAAAGCAAATCATTCCGTTTTGTACCGGAACATGATATCGTTTTAATAATTCCTTTGCTTGGTATTCGTGTAAATTCATCTTGAATAAAAAAATTTTGCGCAAATTTAGTTTTCTAAAAATGAATAATGGCAGATATGCGGCTTTATTTTTCAGGATGGGTATATCGTTTGTTCTTATACCATTCATAAACATCATTCAATACAATATGGCCAATGGTTTTAGCTCACGATTAGCACAGGGATATTTACTTTATGCCGCACGCTTTCAATAGTTTGACCGTATACAAAATCAGACAAACCGCTATGACCATGCGCGCCCATAATTAATAAATCGGCATGTTTATCTTTACAAATTCTGGCTATTTCAGAGGAGCGGTTTCGGTATCCTAAATGAATGTTTGCTTGTTTACCCAATTCTTTTAATTTGGCTGCATACATCTTAAGCTGTTCATTATCTTGAATGGTTTCATCATCGGCCACATCTTCGCCTAATAACTTAGCGCCTGCACTTTCAACCACATGAATTAATAGAAATATAGAATCGGGTGTGGATTGTTTTAAGCCATGAGAAATAATTCGTTCATCCATATGACTAAAATCAAGTGCAAGGGCAATCTGTTTATAGTCATTAATTTGAACCGGATTCAAACTGAAATGTTTCGGATGGATAGTTACTTCAGGCGATCTGTTATTTTTATAAAGTAGCGGATATAAAATAGTCACCACTAATAATGCGGCAAATAAAACAAGCCCAATAATGATTAATGATTGATAAAAAACATTTTCATTAGAAGCTAAGAAACTCATTGATTTATTAACAACCAATTTGATGTTCAAAAATAAAATAACTACCGTAATCGCTATAGACAAAGCAAGAAGCCAAGGTTTGATGACAAAATTTTTCATCATCCGTTTACTACTTACAGCATAAATTAATGGGATAACTGCAAATGATAATTGAACACTCAGTATCACTTGGCTTAATATAAGAAGGTCAGTCAT
>JANNYV010000709.1:0-2095 GCA_031410275.1 Bacteroidota bacterium | reverse complement strand
CATAAATACCTTTTCATTTACCAATTGACCATAATCTTTATCGCTTGTAACCATATAAACAGTATAATCTGCTTCACTAGCTTTTACACTCAATGTGCCAATAATATCATCTGCTTCATAACCCGGCACTTCGATGATGGGAATATTAAAGGCTTGCAACATTCGTTTTATATCAGGCACTGCGCTCAAAATATCTTCAGGTGTTTCCTGACGGTTGGCTTTATAATCGGCATAATCGGTATGACGTTCGGTTGGTTCTTTGGTGTCGAAACAAACGGCGAGATGTGATGGTTTTTGATTATTGATAAGCTCTAATAAGGTATTTAAAAACCCGAATTGTGCATTGGTGTTTTTGCCGGTACTAGTAATTCTTGGGCTTTTACTCAAAGCGAAATAGGCACGGAAGATGAGAGCGAACGCATCTAGAAGAAATAATTTTTTTTCCATGTGGTGAAAGTACAAATAAATTGAGAATTTGGGGATTTGAGAATTTGATGATTTTAAAATGCCGTACTAAAAATATTGTTCGAATAATTTGGGCGGCACACACGCTTTACGCTACAAGTCCGCCCCCTGATCGAAGCGTCAGGGGTACGGGCTTTTCGCTCCAATCGTTGCCGCAATACATCTCTAGTATGAATGATTATTTTCTCATTGCATGTTGGTTAGCAATTATGCAGGGCATATTGAATTTTAAATGCGATCTGTAATTCTCAAATTTTAAAATTCGCTCATTTCCGAATTTTTACTCCTTGCCCTTTATCTGTCTTGAGAGCTTTCTTTCTTCCGGTGTTTGCACTTTATTAATAAACCCCGCTGTTGAAACAATCCAATTCATTTTTTCTTCGATAGTCCATTTTGCATACTCAGCAATTTGTTCGTCAGTCACAGTATAATGGAAGCCTTTACCGGCATTTTCTTTTTTAGGAATGATTTCGTTTTTCATTTGGATACATTTTTGACAATAGAATAATATCTTCTTTATCTTGCAAGCGATCCGAATACTTTTTAAGCAATATCAAATCACTAACAGAAACAATATATACATCAGCAGTTACAAACTTTCTAATTTCTTTATTCACCCATAAGGTTTCAAAATCTATGGGAACATCAACCAATACGTCTACATGTGCCATGTTCACTTGCGTATTGAAATAGGAATAGGCAATTAAATTTTTCGTCTTTAATAATTCTTCGCGATGTTCAGTTTTTGCCAACTGAATGACAGGAACAGGAATATTGCTTTGAAAATGTAAGCGAGTAATTTGCGTATGGAATTCTCTCAAATTATTTTCTTCAAAATCAACAATCAAATCAATGTCAGCTGTCATCCGTGGAATGCCGAAAATATTAACTGCCAGTCCTCCACAAAGCAAGTATCTAATATTTGCCTTGTTCAACGTTTCGAAAATTTCGGATAATTCTAACATGCTTCAAATTTAGTTTATTAAATTTATCAAGTCATATAAATTCAAAAATGATTGATTCATTCTATATTTGTAAAAATGATTTGTATGAGCAATGTCGATATTCGGGAGGAGCTTCATCAATATATTGATTCTGCCGACCAAGAGAAAGTAAATGCTATTTACACGATGGTTAAAGATGATATAGCCGGTCATTCTTTTTTAACTGAAGCGCAAAAAAGAGAATTAGATTTCCGTTTGGAAGAGTATATGCAAGGCAAGGGGCAGAATTATTCTTTGGAGGAGGCTTTACATAAAATAAAGAATCGCTAAGATTAAATTTATTTATGAGCTACAAACTTATTCTGCGGGACAGAGCTGTTGTTGATTTGCAAGAAGCCTATGACTGGTACGAACTTCAACTTGATGGTTTAGGTGAACGATTTATAGAACATATAAAATTGTATTTTGAACAAATAATACATAACCCAAACCAATTCAGAAATACATACAATAGGTTCAGGGAAGTATTCATCCAAAAATTTCCATTTATTATTGTTTACTTTGTTGAGCCACAGAATAAAAGGGTTGTAATTACTGCCGTGTTTCATACTAGTGTCATGTCAACTTGATATTGTCGTATAATATTTTTACCTTTGTTGTCTAAACAATAAGGTATGATAAAATAT
>JANNYV010000708.1:0-9242 GCA_031410275.1 Bacteroidota bacterium | reverse complement strand
GCGCCGGTGGTCTGGACCGGGCCCGAAGCTGAACAGCTGGCGGACGCTTATTTCCGTGAACAGGGATTGGATCCGCTCAAAACGATCGCTCTGTTTCCCGGAGCCCAACACGAGTGCCGCGTTTACGGCGGTTGGTATATTTTGTTCATCTGTAACCTCCAATCAGGTGATTGCATTTCTGCTCGCCATCTTCGCCAATTTTATTTTGTATGCAGGTTTTGAAACGATTAGTGTCATGCCATTTATTGGAAACGGGGTCGATTATATGGTGAGTCAAATTGGAATGCAATTTCATTATAATTCCATCAGCCGGGGTTTATTGGATAGCCGGGATATTGTTTATTTTTTAAGTGTCGTAGCTGTCTTTATTGTTGCAACGAAGTTGTCATTGCAAAAAAGAAAATGGAATTAATAGTAACGAAATGTTGATACGAATTGTATGTCAGAAATTAAAATGAAACAAAACACAAATTTAAAAAACAAATCGATTATACGGTTTGGATTAATCCTTGCAATTCTTGTATTGCTCAATATCGTCAGTACGAAATTACATGTGCGTGTGGATGCTACCGCTGAGAAACGGTTTTCATTGAGCGAACCAACAAAAAAATTATTACGAAACTTGAATGATGTTGCGGTGATTGAAGTGTATTTAAAAGGCAGCTTTCCTGCGGGGTTTCAACGATTGAGTGAAGCTACTAAAGAAGTGTTGCAACAATTTAAGGAGTACGGCGGGAAGAATATCCGATTCGAATTTATCAATCCTATTGAAGGTAAAACAGATAAAGAGAAAAGTGAAATTTTCAAGACCTTTTATGATAAAGGAATCAATTTTACGAAGTTAAAAATTCAGCAAGATGAAGATGAAGGCTATGCCGAAAAAATAATTTTTCCATCATGCAATATTTTATACAATCAAAAAGAAATGGCAGTGAATTTATTGGAAAGCCATTTGAGTATGACTCCCGATGAAAAACTGAATTACTCTGAGTCGCAATTAGAATATAAATTAATTTCAACCATCAAGCATTTAATAGAACCTGACAAAAAGAAAATTGCGTATGTGGTTGGTAATGGCGAATTGATTGGCGAAAGCACTATTGACATGCTGATGACCTTGGAAAAATATTATGATGTTGACACCATTGACATTAATCAGAATATAGAAATTCCGCCGGTATACAGCGCCGCAATTATTTGCAGACCTACTGTGGCATTTAATGACAAAACAAAATTTAAAATCGATCAGTATGTAACGCATGGCGGGCATATCATGTGGATGGTGGATCAATTGCAATTTGATATGGATTCACTAAAAACCAGTAGCGCAGGTTTAGCCATGGATTATGGATTGAATCTCGAGGATATGTTATTTAATTATGGTGTTCGTATTAACCCTGATTTTATTGAAGACTATCAACAAGTAAATCCCTTGGCATTGACGGTTGGAATGATTGATGACAAGAATCCTGATATTCGCATGTTACCCTTTCCGTATTTCCCGTATAGTATATCCAGTTCAAAACATCCAATTGTAAATAATATGGATGCGGTGATGTTTTTATTTGCAAACAGTATTGATACCATCGCCAATCATGAAATAAAGAAAACCATTTTACTAACTTCATCAAACCGAAGCCGCCGGGTACCTGCGCCGGTTAGGGTTAGCTTAGCAAGTTTGCAATTCAAACCCAAGCCAGAGATGTTCAGAGAAAAAAATATTCCGATGGCTGTTTTATTAGAAGGGAAATTTACATCGATGTATACCAACCGGCTTGATCCAAAATTTTTAGATGTCTACAGAGATTCGTTACATAAAGATTTTTTGCCTGCGTGTCAAAAACCGAACAGTATGATTGTTGTATCGGATGGTAATATATTTCAAAACGATTTTTCACAAACAAGAGGTCCAATGGAATGCGGTTACTATAAATACACCGATCAATTATTTGCCAACAAATCATTTATCTTAAATTCGATTGAATACTTAACTGATAATTACGGGTTATTAGAAGCACGGAATAAAGACATTAAGCTTCGTTTACTTGATTTAGCCAAAATAAAAAAGGAGCGAATACAATGGCAACTTTTTAATGTTGCGTTGCCGATTATTTTAATTATGATGTTTGCCAGTGCGTATTTTTTCTTTCGAAAGAAGAAGTATGAGTCGATTTGAGAATTGGAGAATTTGAAAATTCGGTAATTTGGTAATTTGAAAATGAAGTAGCGATTGAGTTTTATTCGTTGCGTATTTACTATTTGAATCCTAAACCAATATTAAGGTATCCCCGAATCCAGGTGTTCGAGTTAAACCCACTAACCAAAATGAAATCCCTTATAATCAAATTATTTAAATGAAAGATTACATAAAATCCATTTTTAGTTATACTCTAATCTTCCTACCGTTTCTTTCAATCGCACAAACAAAGAAAATTCGAGATGAAATAAAAAGAGCTGGTAAATATGAAGAATCTAAAAAATTTGATACTTACCACGTTTATGAAAAGTACCTTACAACAGAACAGCGATATCACTTGAATATGTATTATTGGGGACTATGTGTAGATGCTCCGAATGAGAATTCCAAGAACTATTGGCTACTTAAATCTGCCCGAGCAAATAATGTATGCGCTCAAATTAATTTGTCTTACTCATATAAAATAGGTAGAACAGTTAATCGAGATAGTATCAAGTGTAGATACTGGTTACTAAAAGCAATAAATAACAAATCAACCAGCGCTTTGTTTTATTATGGATTGAGTTGTACGAATGGAGTGTTCTCAAAATCAGCGAATGATAGTGCACTGTTTTTTTTAGAAAAAGCAAATGAGAGCAAAATGGCTGAAGCTTGTTTGGCAATTAGTTACTGTTACAAATATGGTATAAACGCCATAAAGAATGATTCTTTAGCTATGAAGTATTTTTTGATATACAAGCGCTTTTTCACTACTAATTATAATCGATTAAAGGAAAATTTTGCAGACTTAGATAGTTCGATTTATTGTCCAACCGGATATTGCAATAGAGAACTTATTGAGATACAAATACCTAATTATCTGAAACAATTACAGTCAGATAGTCTTTTAGAATTATCAATTGAATGTAGTGGGAATGGCAATTATCTTGAGCAACAACAATCTTGGGACAAATCAAATTTCATTAGAACAATATTTGTAGAAAATGGTTTAGACCAAAAAAGAATTTCATTCAATTATGGAGGAAATGGAAATTTGTCAATTGTAAAAATAATTGTCAAAACAAGAACAGAGGAGTTTATGAATATTTTTCCACCACCACCTATACCCAATTTAAGACAGAAATATTTCATTCTTGAATGCGAATAAATTGAGGGATTACACGTTACGGAGGCTAACATTCAGGGGATGAGCATTAAAAAGATTCTATAACCTCTTTTCATGAAATATCATTTTCTAAAAGTACGTTGAAAAGAATCATCATGAATTGAAGGTATATTGCGGCAACGATTGTAGCAGAAAGCCCGCACCACGTCCGCTTCGGCGTGGGCGGACTTGGAGCGGAAAGCGTGTGTGCCGCCCAACTAATTTTCACAATAAACTTAGTAAAGCCGTTTTTTAAAAAATACTTTAGTTATTTTGTTTCCTTAAAACTTAAAACACATTCATGTCATTAATTGCTTTAGAAAACTACGCCGAAGGAAAATGGTACTCTGCCACATCATCTACCGAAACTTTATATAATGCTATTACCGGTGAAGCGATATACAGTGCCGGTTCTGAAGGCCTCGACTTTGATGCGATGATGAAATATGCCAGACGAGTGGGGAATAAAAATCTTCGTAAGATGACTTTTCAGCAACGTGGCTTAATGCTGAAAGCGTTGGCCATTCATTTGCAAAGTAAGAAAGAGGATTTTTATAAGATCAGTGCGTTGACAGGTGCTACACGAATTGATTCTTGGGTAGATATTGAAGGTGGTATCGGAAATTTATTTACCTATGCAAGTCTTCGTCGACAGTTTCCAGATGAGCCATTTTATGTGGAAGGGAATGTGGCTAAACTGTCGAAAAATAATACGTTTATTGGTCATCATATTCTAATGCCAATGGAAGGTGTTGCGATTCATATCAATGCATTTAATTTTCCGGTATGGGGTATGTTAGAAAAAATTGCCGTGAATTTATTAGCCGGTATGCCTGCGATTGTGAAACCTGCAACACTGACTTCCTATTTAACCGAAGTGGTATTTAAAGAAATTATTGCGTCGAGCATTTTGCCTGAAGGTGCCCTTCAACTCATATGCGGAAGTGCAAGAGGTATTTTAGACTCCGTGCAAAACCAGGATGTGGTTACGTTTACCGGAAGTGCAGACACCGGAAAAAAATTAAAATCACATCCTCGTTTACTAGAAGAAGCTGTGCCTTTTACCATGGAGGCTGATTCGTTAAATTGCTCTGTCTTAGGAAATGATGTGACTCCTGATATGCCGGAGTTTGAAATTTTTATTAAAGAAGTGGCTAGGGAAGTGACATCGAAAGCAGGGCAAAAATGTACGGCCATCCGAAGAATTATTGTTCCTGAAAATTTAGTGGACGATGTAAAGATTGCATTGGGCAAGCGGATTCTTTCAACAACCATTGGAGACCCTTCGGTTGAGGGCGTTCGGATGGGGCCATTAGCAGGAATTGGTCAGCGAAATGATGTGATGGAGAGGGTGCAACAATTGATGAAGACCCAGGAGATTGTAATTGGTGATATAGAAAATTTTGAAGTGAAAGGAGCCGACAAAAAGAAAGGTGCTTTTATGAGCCCGATTATTTTTTACAATGCTCAACCTTTTAAAAATTTGGATTGTCATAGCATTGAAGCCTTTGGCCCGGTTTCTACTATCTTACCTTATGCCACATTAGATGATGCAATTGAGTTGGCAAGAATGGGAAAAGGTTCGTTGGTTTCTAGCATTACGACAGCCGATAAGCAGGTTGCGAAAAACTTTGTGCTCGGTGCGTCTACCATGCACGGAAGAATTTTAGTATTGAATAATGAATGTGTAAAAGAAAGTACCGGTCATGGTTCGCCTATGCCCATGTTGGTGCATGGTGGTCCGGGACGTGCAGGAGGAGGCGAGGAAATGGGTGGTATGCGAGGTGTATTACATTATATGCAACGAACCGCTATTCAAGGAAGCCCGACCATGATTACGGCAATTACAAATCAATATCAACAAGGAGGAAAAGGGAATATAGATGGCATTCATCCCTTTAAAAAATATTTTGAAGAGCTTGCAGTTGGAGATCAAATTGTGACAGCGAAGCGAACCATTACAAGTGAAGACATTGATAAATTTGCAGACCTTAGTGGTGATCATTTTTATGCTCATATGAAAGAGACCAACTTTGAAGGCACAATGTTCACCCATCAGGTAGCACATGGATATTTCATTATGAGCGCGGCGGCAGGTTTATTTGTAGACAGTTACGAAATTAACCCGGTCTTATTAAATTATGGGATTGATGAATTGCGTTTTACGAAACCCGTATATCCCGGCACCAATATTTCGATACGGTTTACATGCAAAGAAAAAATTGCACAAGAACAAAAAGATGAGCTTGATATTCCGAAAGGTATTGTCAAATGGATGGTTGAAATGTTAGATGAAACCGAAGAACCATTAGTAGGCATTGCCACGATATTGACCATGGTAAAGAAAAAGAATTAAAATAATTTTTTACTCCGGACAAGTGACATATATTTGTGTGACAAAAGGCAGTGTATGAAAAAGAAGCTAATTAAAAATTATCCAATACAGCAAGCACATGGCAGTATTCTTAAAGAGCCTGTGTTAGCCTATACCATCCCAGTTCGAAAGCCATCCCACAAACCAATTATTACGAAAGATTTTCTGTATAAAAATTTCAAGAAGATCGCTGACAAGGCTCCTTTTACAATTGGTGAATGGGCTGACATTCTTCATATCAGCGAACGTACATTACATCGTTATGCGAAAGACAATTCAGCTTTTAACGGCATGTTGGTCGAGCGTATACTTCATATCGAAAAGCTCATTGATATGGGAAATTATATGTTTGAAAAGGAAGGTTTTAAAATGTGGCTCATTAGCAAACCGTTTTCGTTACATCATCAACGACCTATTGATTTACTGACAAGCTACGAAGGCATTCAAGCTGTCATTAATTTATTGGGGCGAATGCAACATGGGATTCCTGCATAATGATAGTTTACAGAATCACAAATTCATTATTTAAAGATGATCTTTCCGGATCCGGGGCTTCATTGTATGGAGGCCGGTGGAACTCTGCAGGAAATTCCGTTCTTTATTGCACTGAACATATTTCATTAGCTGTATTGGAGATTGTTGTCAATTTCAATAAGTCTGAAAGTCCTATACACCCACGTTATCATTTATTAGAAATTGATATTCCGGAATCTCAGCAAGTAGTGCTGAAATTACATGATTTAAAAAAAGAGTGGACGCTAGATGAACATTACAGTCAATTTATCGGTGATGAATTTTTACGTGACCATACTAGTTTGATTTTGAAAGTACCATCATCGGTAGTGCCCGAAGAACATAATTATTTATTGAACCCTGCCCATAAGGATTTTAAGAAAATAAAAATTATCCGCCAACGATTGTATTCTTTAGATAGAAGGTTGGTTGTGTAAACGTTTCATCCGTTCAATTATTTTTTGCAACAGGTGTTTCAGATGAGGCCATTTTACTTTTTATTTTTTGATAATGCAATCGTATAAATGAGCGAAATTTTACATTATCAATGATTCTGTAATGAAGAAGGTAATGCACTACTTTTTCTTCTACCCAATGATGCAGCGGAAATAACACAGCCAACAATAGGATTTTCAAACCAATAATTTTCAACGGTTCGCCATCGGTTAAATGGTGAATTTTATTATCGGCAAGCAAGATGATAAACTCAAATAGAAATATAAACACAAAAAAGCCCAATGCCTTAATAATAAACCGGTGAATTTTAAAAGAGCCTGCGATCAGCAATACAATAAAGCTAAATGCAATTAAAATAACGATGAACATATATTGCAAATTGTGTTTGCGAATCGTATTGCTTTCAATTTGTTTTTGGAGTAATTCTTTTTGCTTTTCAAGATTCTCAATTTCGAGTAAAACAATTTCATCATTGCTGACAATATCATTCAATGAATCCTTGTAATTGAGAATTTTTCCTCTGAATTCATGCGCCAATTTATAGTCACCGGTCAATGTATAAACTGAGTCAAGATTCTTGGATGTTGTAATCAGGAAAGGGATACTATGCACAGATTCAGCATATTGATAAGCCATCAGAAAATTTTGAATTGCTTCATCATATATTTTTTGACGCATAAAAAACTCTCCTTTCCTGTTATAAAAATTACTTTTATAAAATAGGTCTTTATTGAGTGAGGTTACGATACATTCCGCGGAATCAAGATTATAAACTGCTTCCTGAATATTATTTTCCCGTTCGAAAAGCAACGATAAAATCCTGAAATACGCTATACTATTTGTATTTTTTAATGAATCCAGTTCAGAAGGAAATCGGTTAACATATAAATTATAAAGCTCCTCAAATTTGTTATTTTCAAAATAATTTGAGCGAATTATTGTCAGTTGGCTAGTCAGTAATGCCCTGTTTGAACTACGGCTGCAATATGCAAGAACAAGATTGGAATAGTGGTTGGCATTATTCAATTCATTATTATCAAACAAATAATCAGATAAATCAGAAAGCAATGAGTAATACACCGAAGAGTCGATTTGTTTGGCACTTTTGGTATATTGTACAATCTCCAATTCTTTATATTTTTCAGCCTTCTTAAATATTTTATTCAGAGCAAAGAAATCGGAAATAGTATGAAGAGAATTTATAACAAGTGCATCATTCTTTTCTTCTAGCGAAAAATACAAAGCGTCTAAATAATTACGGTATGCATCTTTTTTTCTATTTTGAAATTCATAGCATTTACCTGTGTTCAGCAGTGACAAAATTTTATAAATTTTATTCGTTGATAGACTTGAATAATAACTCCCCTGCTCTGCACTTTCACATGCAGGCACAATTTCATTGAAATACATTAATAATTTAAATTCATTATTGTATGCATGACAAATCATTTCAATATTTTTATTCGCAAGACTTAACTTTACCCACTCCTTTGCCTGACGAACGCTGAAGCCGGTATCAGTATATTTTATACTTTTAAAATAGGAATTGTATATCGCATTCAGTTTGGTATAGTTCTTATCAAATTCATTATTTATTATAAACTGCATGGCACTGTCGCGCATATTTGTTGCATTGATTCTATTGTAATAGGAAAAAATCATATCTGACACAACATCCTGACATACACCTTTATGATATTCTTTCCAAAGACTATCAACAGATGAGTAGCCACTCACAGTGTATAAAACAAATGAAATTACAAATAGTGCTCTTCTTATCATTATGGTAAAAGTATAAAATTAATTTTATGCCACATGACAAATAGTACAGTTGCTTACAGATAAAAATATAACCTTAAAAATAAAAAAAGATTTAAATAGAATGAATCAGTTCTATTTTGAATATCTCTATTTTCTCTATTTCTATGAAAAATAATAAAATAAATATACTTTTATAGCATAAACCATAACTATGACAACGAATAACAAGATTGTATTTTCAGCTGCCGCAGTAATTGCAGTAGTTATAATAATTTATATTTTTTACCGCCAACCTGATGCGGGCTTCACTGAACCAAATGCCGGTAAGGAGCCAACGAGTGAAATCGACGCACATGCCATGATGGAAATGACGACCAAATTTTCTGATGATATACGCGATAAAGCGTTTGCGATTTCTTATACATTAAATGGTGCAGAAGTTCAACAATATATGACTGAAACTGGTTGTCAAACAATCGCTATCTACAATGGATTTATTCGCAGTGGTGATTCATCTATGGCGAACAAAGTAATTATTGTGGTTCCGGTAGATGGAGGATATCACACAATGAAGGATGCCCAATGCCTTTTGTGTACAGGCTCTTCGCATATGAATTATCAACAAATGAATTTCGATAGGGAGGATATGATACCATCTTCTGAACCTGGAACAGACAGAAATATAGAGCCAAGAGAAGCCATGGCGTATATAAACAATTTTACTAATTATTCTTACAGGGACAGTATCAAAGGAATTTTATTACCAACTGCTACCCTTGCTAAACTAATCACAGGAG
>JANNYV010000707.1:0-8323 GCA_031410275.1 Bacteroidota bacterium | reverse complement strand
GTACATAAAAAATGATCGGCACGACCTTCCACCTCAAATGAAATGATACTGCTGTCAGCAACAATCAATGGACGAACATTTAAATTATGAGGAGCCACCGGTGTGATGACAAAACTATTTGCCTGCGGAAAAATAATGGGTCCTCCACAACTCATTGAATAACCCGTTGAACCGGTTGGCGTAGATACAATTAATCCGTCGGCCCAATAGGTACAAAGAAACTCTCCATTTAAATAGGTATGAATTTTTATCAGGGAAGAACTGTCTTTACGATGCAGTGAAAATTCATTTAATGCATAGGGCGCATCTGAAAAAATAGGAATGCTCGAATCAAGATGCATCAAGGTTCGGGGATCTAAAATATAATTGCCGGCCATAAGCGATGATACGGCAAATTCAATTTGGTCTGAACTGGTACTAGCCAAAAAACCTAAGCGACCTAAATTGATTCCGAGAATAGGAATGTTTTTATCGCCCACAAATTTCACCGTATCTAACATGGTTCCATCGCCACCCAAACTAAACAAAAATTTTGTTTTGGGTGGTAAGTCTAGGGTTTCTGAAAACAATTCGTATTGCGGTGGTAAGGTCATAACAGCAGACAAGCGAATCACTAAATCGGCATATACGATGGCTGTAATTTTATGCTTCTCCAACGTATCAAAAAGTTGTTGGAACACTAAAATATCTTCCTCTTCAAATACCCGATTGTAAACAGCTATATGCATAACCTATTCTTTGTTTCCATGTAAAAATAACCCATTTTGTTTTAAATGGTTAAAACTATATTCAATTCTGAATTTAGCATAGTAAGAAATTACAATATCGATACCGGCACCATAACCATTTAGAAATTGATTATTTAAAAAACTAGTGCCAGGATATTTTGAATACACATAACCTATATCATCATACAATTTAGCATAGATGCGAACGGGAATAAATTTAAAAAACTGAACCATTTTTTGATGCACCACTTTATCTATTATCTTATGCCGGAGATTCCCCCGCAATAAGGCATAATGGCTGCCATCAATGACATAATATTCATATCCTCTTACGTATTCATTTTTAAACCCCATGGCTCGTTGTGTTATATAGGGTTGTTCCTGTGGGAATGATAGCCGACCTCTAAATACAATAGAGGATGAAATATTGTTGCTGAGTTTTTTATAATACGAAACTTCTGTTCGTATGCTGTATTGATTTATATCCTTATCGACACCCAATCCTTTTTTCGAAACAATTCCTTTTGCATCTAATCCATTCAATGGGTAAATGCGAATGTCTGTGTTATTAAAACCAATACTATATTTCAATTCAAAATAATTCAACTTTTTTTTGCCGCCTAAATAATCAGGATTTTTATCAAATAATTCCTGTGTGATATCAATGCGATTATAACTCAAATTTACTTCATTAATAAATGCATAAGCAGGTCTGAAGGTATAAGTAAGTTCAGTTTGAAATTGTTTATATGGGTATTCCTCATCTCTGAAAAATTTTATTTTATTCTTGAATGTGTTGTAATTTATTTCTCTTCCTGTGGCATAGGTAACACTGATACCGATACCTTGTTTGAGACGTTTGTCAATAAAAGGAATTTTATAAAACGCATCAAAAAATTTATTGTAACCCACTTGTATAGTGCCGCCGATTCGCTCACTTCGTCCGCGGAAATTTATGCGGGTTAACTGCACACCAATATTCACTCTGTCGGCTTCATGATGTTGTTCTCTCCACCACACATTAAAATTTCTGTCGGCTAATGCGAATTCGGGTTTAGGTATCCAATAAAATATTTCAATGAGTGAAAATTCAATATCAATGGTACTGTCATCAATTGTATTGACTGTGTATTGAACTGATGAGAATAGTTGTAGATTAAGTATTCGTCGTTTATTAAAACTCAATTCATCATCCAAATCAGCACGCAAAATACTATCACCTGAATGTATGGTCATTTCGCGTTCAATAATTTGGGCTTTGGTTATATCATTTCCTTTAAATTTTATTTCACGTATATACATTATCCGAGTTTGCGCAGATATAGACGGCGCAGTAAGCAAGCTGAGTGAAACAACAAGAAAGAAAAGAAATGAGAGACGAAACAAGAAAAAAAGTTTGACGCAAAAGTAGGAAGAAATATGTGATGTTAGGTCCTCGATCTTGGGCACATTTCAATTCATCGTTTTCATTTTTGTAGCCAAGCATAACATCATCATGAGGCTAGCGTCCTGCTGTCCGTTCCAATCTCCCGCCCAAAGCTGCGGGAGGATTTCCACTGCCATCAGGGCTAGTTGTCAGCAATAGAATCTTCATTCAGCGGAAGTCAACCAACGGTGCAAGTCCTAAAAGGACGGCATCTCCTTAGATCCTGTTCAATTCATAAAAAAATCATTTGAATCAAATGGTATGAAAATTTGAAATGTACTATCGATGATTGTATGATTATAAAATTTTGGATTTGGTTTTTTTTATTTGATAGCAGTAAGCGACTAACTATTGACTAAACGAATACATATCCAATCGCTCCTTTCGTAATATATAAAGCATATCACGTTCTACTCTCACTTCGATGATATCTTCGGATGCAGGCAATTCAATTTTTCTTTCAACCAATGATTGCAAATTGTAAGAGTATAAATAAGGTGATGAAAAATAGACCAGATAATGATTGAACACCTGCATTTTTGATACATTAAAATGATAGGTCGTATTGTAAAAACCAAACTGATCAAATTTACGAACGCCTTCCGTTGTATCCGTAATATAAAGAACCCTGTCTTCTTCTAACATGTCTGTAGGCACAACCGGATTTTCGGATACACTGCGCAAATTACTCGTGAGTACTATATTTAATTGTTCATCTACTTTCAGTAAAGAAGCTGAGCCGGCATCATACAGCCATAAATTACCATCAGCTGAATTTGCAATGCAAGCAATATTACTCAACCCAATGGAATTAAATTTAAATATATTTTTTTGCGTCAGCATGTTATTCAATACAACAACTTGATTATAATCTGCAAAAAATAATAATATCCGTAACGGATTAGACGCATCTATTTGCGTGATATTCCCTTTTTTTATTTCATTAAAGATACCAATACTGTCTCCTTTATTATTGAGACGCAGCAAGGTATTATTTTCTTTCTCTACATAAATATTACCCAAAGGATCTGAGGATACTAAACGGGCTTTTACAGGAACAGATTTGAGTAAGACCAAGGAATCAGCCGCAACACTTGTAAACGCAATAAAGGATAAGAATAAATAAAATGAAAATGTTTTTACATGATACTTCATGTTCAACATTAATAAAGTGATGAGTAAGCTCCTTCACGAATTAAGCGCCAATCTTTCCCATCGTTTTCGCTGATAAACAAACCGACATCAGTCGCACAAAAATGATAATAGCGTTCAACGTCTGTGCGGTAAACAACTTTTTTACCAACCACATAATGCACTTTGGCAAACCAAGGAATATTAAGACCGGATGGTACAAAATTTGTTCCTTCTAAACGATATAATCCTCCGCTATCTAAACCGGCGAAGTATGAATTATTTGTACTTACTGGTTGATTGCCGAAAAGAATTTTTCTGTTGGTAGGAATTCCTGTACATGGGCTCCAATCGATACCGGCATTAAGACTATAATAAATTCCGGAAGTACCAAGATAGTCAACTGCTAACAACATATTGTATTTGTGCGTGATATACCAAGTGGTTGTTGCAAACGGCAATTTTGTACCTTGGGTAATTTTTGTCCATGCACCGCTTATTTGTTTCTCATATACATTATCGCTGTCCTTAATTATATATAGATTCCCGTTTTCTGTTTGAGTAATTGATGTAGGCGTTATAGCCGGACTTCCTACAGCCCAATTTGTTTCAGGAGTAAAATTCACCCCATTGTCTGAACTAATTTCCAAACCTGTTCTAGTACACAAATAAACAATTTTATTATTCTGTTCGTAAGCAATCTGATTAGGCAAATAATATTTATAAAATAAATCTTCAAATTTTCTTGGATGATCATTCGACATTTTGAATGCGGCGCCCTCATTTCTGCTGTAATAAAATGAATCTTTCATATACAACAACATGGTATCGGCTGCGATTATTTGACGAACTGTTGAATTATCTGTGGGGAACAATGTATTAAAATAAAGTGCATCGTTTGTTTTGTGCAAGGTGCCATTGTATCCACCTACATAAAGAACGTAAGGTGTTTTTACTGTACCCGAATTATCTACCTGATTGTATTTTTTACAACCCATAAAACCCAACACGAAAACGAAGAACAATAAAACCTGAATATGAACTCTCATGTTTGCCTATTAAAAATTAAAAATAAATAAAATAATGAATAAATGCTATTCCAACGCTGCGTTTCCGCAACAGAAGTGTATATATTTACCGTGAATTAGACGCTAATATAGTATAAATCGTTAGACTTAAAACATAAAAATCAGAAAAAATGAAAATATCGTTTCATGGTGCAGCCCGAACAGTAACCGGATCGAAGCACTTAATTGAATTAAAAAACGGCAAAAAAATATTGCTCGATTGCGGTCTATTTCAAGGGATGGGCGAGCAAACACTCGAACATAATCAGCATTTCGGGTTCGATGCAAAGGACGTTGATTATATGATTTTATCACATGCACATATCGATCATTCAGGCCTTTTACCCAAATTAATAAAGGAAGGATATAAAGGAAAAATATACTGCACGCCGGCAACCGCTGATTTAACAACTGTCTTATTACAAGACTCAGCGTTTATTCAGGAATCGGATGTGGCTTTTGTCAATAAGCGTAGAGCCGCTCAGGGCTTACCTTATATTCAACCTTTGTATACCATTGCCGATGCTAATCAAGTATTCCCCCGCTTTGTAGAAGTGGCGTATCATGAGCAATGTAAAATAGATGAAGACATTTCATTTCATTATACCGATACCGGTCATATTCTTGGAAGCGCGGCTGTGCATGTATGTATCAAAGAAGACGGAAAGGAAACCAATATTACATTTAGTGGCGATGTAGGAAGATACCGCGATGTGATTCTTCGTTCACCTGAAGAATTTCCGCAAGCCGACTACATTATTATTGAAAGCACCTACGGAAATTCATTGCATGAAGATTTTAAAAATACAGATGAAGAGCTCTTAGCATATATTACTGAAACCTGTCTCGAAAATAAAGGAAGACTTATTATCCCTGCCTTTAGCGTAGGCAGAACACAAGAAATTTTATATGCTTTAAATAAATTAGAAACTGAAGGCAGACTTCCTGCACTTCCATATTATGTAGACAGTCCGCTTTCTACTAAGACCACCGAAATTGTGAAACAACATAGCGAGCTTTACAACAAAAGCGTAACCGATTTAATGAAAATAGATAAGGACCCGTTTATGTTTAAAGGATTAAAATTTATTACAGAAGCGGAAGATTCAAAACATTTAAATAGTCGTAAAGAGCCCATGGTTATTATTTCCGCTTCGGGTATGGCCGAAGCTGGAAGAGTAAAACATCATATCGCAAATGGAATTGAAAACCCTAGAAATACAATTTTGATGGTGGGGTTTTGTGAATATCATTCACTTGGCGCAAAACTAATGAGAGGTGAGAAAAAGGTAAAAATATACAGAGAAGAATATGATGTGAAAGCGCGCATTGGCAGTATTAGAAGTATGAGTGCACATGGCGACTATGATGATTTGTGTCAGTTTTTAGCTTGCCAAAATCCACTAGCGGTGAAACAATTATTTATAGTGCACGGAGAATATAAAGTGCAATTAGATTTTCAGGAACGACTTATAAAAAAAGGATACAAAGATGCTATCGTTCCCGACATGCATCAAACCATAAATTTAGATTAACCTTATTTCGTAATATTAAAATACCCTTTTGTTACTTTATTGGTGGTACCTGTGATTGAGTTAAAGGTGCTGAAGAAAAAATAGCCCTTAATATGTGTGGCATCATTTTCGAGAATTTTTACCCTGTTGTCTGTGGTGTTCGAGCACATTTGATCACTGCCTGGTGCCGGAATATAAAATGCGGTATTGTTTGTGAAACTATCTTTTAATGTGTATTCGGTACCTGCAGAAATATCTTTTAACGCAATACTAATTCCTTTTAAACTTCCGTCAAATCCTGCAACGCCTTTCCATCCGTTAAATTCGCTGTAAGTCGCTGTACTGGCGAGCCATGGCGTTCCATTTATTTCAGCGCTCATAGGATCGGTGCCGGACCAATTATAAATAGAAGGTACGAAGACCTTTGGTGTTTCCGGTTTTACGCAGGATAAAAAAGAAATGGCCAAACATAAAAAGAGACAAGCGTTTTTCATAATCTGTGTATTTTATTATTATGCAAAGTAGAAAAATTCAACGGAATAAAAAATTTATATGATAATCTGCTAAACTGCACCAACGCGAGCAACCTTTAATTTGTCATTACAAACTGATTATTATGCTATCAGCATTTCTATCATAAAAGACTATGAGCATATGCTAGATGGCATACAATACATTCACTGTTTCTTTTTATCTCATAGAATACTCAGAATCCACAGAAGGCTTTGAGCCTTTGTATTTTTCCGTGTATTCAGCGTATTCTGTGAGCCCTTAGTGAAGCAAGTGACAGGGCTAATTCTATTCTTCCAGGATTTGCAGTTAGTGTATTTTTACGGATACGCATTAAAATTTATGATGAGAGGATTATGTTTTGAAGAAAAAACCATATCCTAATAAAGTTGGTGCATAAATCATTTTTTATAAACGCGAGGAACTGAAGCTTTTCACAAAAAGCAACCTCTTCGCAACGAGCAGAAAAAATTCTTATGTATAAAAATGCACTTCAACAATTATAAAATTAGCACAGGTTCTAGTTTATTCTGTGGCTTACAGAATGCACAGATCTGACAGAAATGTACAAAGGCTGAAAGCCTTCTGTAGATTCTGCACAATTTGTGAGATAAAAGAAAAGAAATAACAGGTATTCAGAATGAGTTCGCAATGACACCGCAAATTAAAGTCGAATTGGTGTAGTTTAACGGATTGTCATTAGAATATATGATTTATCAACTCGCTAAAAGCGAGAACATAGCACTTCGAAGCGAGGGACGCTTCGAAGAACGGATTTTAATCTACAAATCATTATCTGCATTCACAACCAACAATTACATGCAAGGGGCTGTCTATCGAAACCAACGTTTGGTCAATCAAACTTTGTCCACAAGGTATCGTATCTAAGTCCCTGCAAATATATCCATCGCAATTAAGCCCTTCTACGCTTACTAATCGCCATTGATCACCATCACTGAATTTGGTTTCAGTTTCGATATTTGTACTATCCGATACTTTTATTTTTTGACAACAATCAAAATTGAAAAGGTCTTTTCCTTTGCTATCATAAAAGCGAACACAAATTGTTACGCTATCCGGTAGAGTGACCTTACAATAATTGACCACCTTAATATGCATAGGTAATTTTCTGGCTTTCTCCTGATTGCAACTTGTAAACAGAAACAAGAGCATCAGCATAATATTGATCGTTGTAAATCTTGTTGTATTTTTTTTCATAAGGCAATGCATTTTCAAATTTCCTCATTTTCAACTTCACAAATTCTCTACTCTTTCTTCCCAAACTGTTTCATAAAATAATTGATACTGTTGCTTTGCAAAATCATTTCTTCACCATCTGACTTCATGACTTTTGCCTTGAATGTTTCTTCATCTGAGCTGATGACTAAGTCAGTGCCTTTGATATAAATAAATGCTTCCGTCGAATAGACCGAATCGCTGTTGTTGAAACTCACCGTGCCGGCATAGGTTCCATTACCTTTATCTTCTCTGAAATCAATTGCTTTCAAATAAAATTTTCCTCTGCTAAAGTTGGGGTCTGTTTTTTTGTAACAAGTCCATTTGCCTTTGACTGTTGTAAGGGCTATATCTTTTTTGCCTTCTTCAACTCCCGGTATTAATTTGGGAACAGGCGAATCTGTAAACTCATCCAACTTTTTGAAATGATGATTTCCATCTTCATCATTCAAAACTAAATTGTTGCCTTTACGTTCAACAATTGTAAATCTCACCTCTTTGAGACTTAATTTTTTCCCTTCTATTTCGGCTTCACCGGTAAATGTTGCTCCTTTATTATGACGTATCATCATAAAACCATCGTCGCGAATTTCTAAGCGAAGGGTATCCGTAAATGCAAGGTCTTTATTTTTCTTTTTTGACCGGCTAACTTCCTGCCATTTACCGGCAATTTTTTTAAATTCATCTTGAGCTTGGCCGAGGCAAGGGATG
>JANNYV010000706.1:0-7477 GCA_031410275.1 Bacteroidota bacterium | reverse complement strand
AATGTAGGGAATTTAGCATCAGTAAACAAGGCTCCATCTTGGGTCATATCGCTAGTCACGCCATTGATGCGATCCATATCTACAACATGATCAAGACTCGCTGTATTATTGGTAATGCTATCGCAAAGCTTCACTAAATCATTCCATCCATAATCTGATTTTACTTCGTAGTATAAGTCATAGTTACTACTATCAGTATTGATATATTTGAAATTGCTTTTTGTTGTAGGACCCGGATTTACTGTAGGATTACATTTCAAAAATGTATTTTGTGAAGAATAAAAATGATCGGCGCAAAACTTTTTATCAATACTTTCATCGCTTGTATATAAACCTATATAGGCCCCATTGATGTATACCTGTGCAAAATTTGATAATGGACAATGCATATAATTTTTCAAAATTTCATACGCCAATGCTTCGCGAATCATCGATGGGTCGGCATAGCCATTACTCAGTTTAATATCTTTATACCCTTGATGTTTTTGATTTTTAAAAGCATCGAAGGAAATATGCAAGGGGTTTTTAATTTTTGTAGAATCGTAGGAGCTATTGCCTTTATACTTCACACCGGCACTATCGTAATTCAACCCGTTTATTTTTAATGAGGCCGCCATGGTATAATTTCCTTCTCCATCTTTGGCAGTATCCATCTGATAATCCCAATTGGGTTGAGAAAATGTAATTTCTATCTTTTGGATGGTATTGACATCGTACAAATTTTGTGCGCTGAGTTGGTTTGAAACAAGCACGACAAATGACATCAACAGGGTATTGATAAAATATTTATTCATGATAAAAATTGATTTACTATTCTATAATTAATTTCTGAGTAGTTCTTACGCCTGATTCATTTTCTATGCAAACGGTATACACTCCTTTACAAAAGTTTGAATGTTCTATTTTAAATATTCGTTCTTGAATATTCAATTGTTTTTTGACCAATCGTCCTGCAAGATCGGTGATGATGATATTGTGAAATTGGCTGGCATCATTAAATTGAATACTGGCATAATCATGCATTGGGTTGGGATACATTTTGATTGAAGATTGATAAACTGCATTTGTTACGAACGTAGGATAGCAGGTAGAGCAACTTGAAAAACAAAGATTACCTAACACTGTATCTTTCGTCAGATTGATAGTTCTGTCGCCAGCCGTAGCACAAGCTCCGGGCACTGTCTCAGCATTTGCAATTACATTTCCGTTATAATATTTGTAGGTATAATTTCCGAGTGTCATGTAGGAAATAATTTCATACACATTATTTTGAAAACTGTAAAGCCGGTCGGTGGCAGGATTATTGGATTGAAAATTTCCTGCTACATGCACGCCATTCGATGATGTTGAAGTAGTTGTCATATCGACTAAAAAGCGAATCATATTTAAACCTGTTGGCGCATTGGCTCCGAAAACGAATGGTGCTAATTCGGTCGTATCCGCATCTAATGAATCGATATAAATCCAACGGTTATCATCGAAATTATAGCCAACTTGTGATTCTAAAGGAATCACTTCTACTTCGTATGATTGGTCGCCGTTGACATACTTATATTCATACTTAGTGAATGCGGGAATGTCTACAACAAAATGAAAAATATCAGTATCACTCGGGTCTACAACCATCAAACAAGAGTTGGGTGTCCAATCAGGACCATAGCCTGCAACCGCCTGAAAATCGCCCATCACATGAATGCCTAATGCACTGTTTGCCTGTCCCGTCATGTTCACTGTAAATTTTACTTTCTTGGCAAATGCATTCTGAATAGCAAGCAAAGCAAGGGCTATAAATATTATTTTTTTCATGTTTTAATGTATTAAATTATTTAAGAATAGAAACTTTTTTTACAGCCAATCCTTTTTCAGATGAAATGGTCAAGGAGTAAATTCCATTAGCCAAAGAAGAAACATTTAAGGTTCTGATATTACTGAAGTTTAACACTAAATGGCCATAGCTATCATACACACTTACTGTAAAATTATTTCCCAGTTTCATGTCGTCGTTTATGCTGATGAATCCGTTACTAGGGTTTGGATAAATTGTAATGCCATCAGACAAATCTTTTTCAGAAATACCATTTGGGGCCGTGTATTTAAATCCTTTTGAATATTCGTAAACGCATCCGTTCGCATCAGTAATTCGTACGACATACACACCACTAAGTGTTGGAGAAAATGTTTGACTATTTGCTCCGGTAATTAAAACGCCATTCAAATACCATTGATAGGTTGTAGCGGCTGAAGATGTTAGTGTAGTGCCGCTCAAATTAATTGTTGGTATAGCAGGTGGGGTATTGAAAATATAACAGCTATCATATTTAAATGCTTGTGGAACAGAACCTGTAACTGTCTTAGACCAAAGCTGAGTGCCGGCTGCATTAATCTCATACATTTTTCCGGCTGTGGCTACTGCGACTAACATATTCCCATTTGGCAATTGTTGAGAGTTACCCATATTACTACTGTAACCAAAAACTGAATGTCGATCCGTATAAGTAGATGGTGCGAATGCCTGACCGGCAGTGCGTGTATACGTGTATCCGCTGATAGGTGTTATCACCTGATCGACACATGATGCGGAGGTAGAAATTCCTTGATTATTAAAACCTACCAAGCGGCCTGCATTAGGTACACCTTCAGGAATCCAATGAGCATCGTGTGTTACTTTTAGAATGGCAGTTCCGCTTGCACCATAGGCGGTTGGGTTTCCCCAACGGTATAAGATGTCGCCACCTTTTCCTGAATTACCACCCAAATGTGTAGCGGCTTCTGCAGAAGTTGTACTATGATCTATAATATACCACTCATTCATATAATGTGAGCTCCAGGCAATTTGATCTAAAATTGGATTATAATCTACACCATTCATATGCAACCAATCTTTGGTTTGTTTGTAGTTAATATTTAATGATTCAGGATGGTCCACCATAGTTGTTGTTGTGACATAATTTGGTTTAGCGGCATCCACACCTTGCATTAAGTGGTCCCATGCATGCCATTCCCAAACTACATTTCCGGTGGTAGCACCTGTTGGTTGAATTTCAACTATTTTATCAGGCCACATTTCAATAGCCGTGCTTCCGCCAACTGCAGTCACTTCGGCTGCAGTCTTACGCTCATAGGCAATTACAAGTACATTGCCATTTGGCATAGGACAAATATCGTGATGTGTACAATAATCAGTTGTTGAATACGTGTAATCCCAAATCAACGTTCCTGCGTAATCATGTTTTTGTACCTTGCCGCAAATGGGACCACCAGAGAAAGATGGGCTTGTTGCTTTAGCGCCTCTAACTAAAATACCACCCGGCATTAAATAGGAAGAATAGCCTGTGGCAGAACTTAATCCGGTCCAGGTTTTAAAAGTTGCCTGATTGGTGTCCATCAATGTGGCTGTTGTAGCGCCCATTGTACTATATAATGTATAACCATTATATTGTTGGGCTTGTAAAAGAGAAGTGGTTAACAAGAAGAAAGACAAGAAGGAGTAAAATAGTTTTTTATTCATTTTAATTTGTTTAAAGGTTTATCTACTGGGATCTGTACGGTTTTGAAAATTAAAAAATCGATTAAAAGTAAATCATTCAGATTATTAAATGATTATTTTTAAGGTAAAAAACTTAATAATTGAGACAAATTAAAATGCCTTGAAAGGCTGTTTATTGTGAGCTTACCTTCGAAATTATTTGTAGATATTTAGATTAATTGCGTGAGGAATAGTAATGCATGCTTCGACTTTTCGCAGCATGACATATACTAAAGTGATTGGTCATTCGCGTGAGGGATAGAAGCGAAAAGCCCGGAGTGAGGCACGAGCGAGGACTTGCAGCGGATAGCCCGACCCTGAAGCAGCCCGTAGGCAAACCCTTAAAAATTAAATTGACAAAAAACTCGTTTTGCCACGGGATGCTTTTGGGGCACGCCCTAAAAATTAAATTTGATTTGCTGAAGGTTGTTCTATTATTTTATTACAAGGTGCGTCTACATTTTACAAACCCTGTACACTTCTTCTTCATAACTCTTGCCGATTTGTAACTGCACAATATGATCGTTCACTTTGATATGAACCATTTTGGCGGCAATTTTTAGAATAGAAATCAAGGATACAATATAGGAACGGTGAACCCGCAAAAAATCATTTGCAGGCAGTTTTTCGTACAGTGCTTTTAATGTCATACGGGCAACCACCGGTTTTTGATTTCGTAAATGAATACGCAAATAATCATTCAATCCTTCGATATAAATAATATCCTGAATGTCTATTTTCAGCAAACTGTAATCAGCTCTGATATAAATAAATGGTTGCTTGGTACTTCCGGCATTCGTAGTGTAATTATAATATTCCTGCGCTTTCGATACGGCCTGTTGAAAACGTTCACTGGTAAAGGGCTTCAGTAAATAATCGACGGCATTCAAATTAAATCCTTCAATCGCATATTCGGTATACGCTGTTGTAAAAACGACCATTAAATCGCGGTTCAGGTTTTTATAAAATTCAACACCGGAAACGGATGGCATTTGAATATCGAGAAATAATAAATCGACCGGAAAATTCTCGATATATTTTAATGCATCATTTGGTTTTAAAAAGGTTTTCACTAATTGCACTTTGTCGCTTTGTTGGCAAAACGATTCAATAATATTAAGTGCTAGAGGTTCATCATCGAGGGCAATTGCTTTTATCATGCGATACTTAAATTAAGATTAACTGTGAAACTAAAATTATTATTATCAATTTTCAATTGATGTTTATTTGGGTAAAGATATTGTAATTGGTGTTTCCCATTTTCTAAACCCAACCCGGAATGTGCACCTCTATCCATTCGATGCGGCACTTTTAAATTGAAAACATGCAAATATAAATTCGTCTCTGATACACTAATTTGAATATCTATCTGTGAAGGCTCTTCAGGATTTACACCATGTTTAAATGCATTTTCAATAAAGGGAATAAGGACTAATGGAGCAATTATTTTTTCTTTTACATTCCCATTGAATGAATAATTAACAAGTGCTGTTTCACCCAAACGCATTTTTTGCAAATCAATATAACTGTCGATATAATTCATTTCTTTTTCGAGTGAAACAAATTTCTCGGCCGTTTCACTAAGCACATAACGCATCATACCCGAAAGCCTTACAATAGAAGTCGCGGTTAAATCAGATTTGATAATGGCTAATGAATAAATACTATTGAGTGTATTAAATAAAAAGTGCGGGTTAATTTGTGCTTTTAAATAAGAAAGTTCAGCATTTATTTTTTCTTTATTTAATTGTTTTAAATGGTCATTAATCCGGAAGGCAATGGATGCAAATACGGCGGTTGCAAACAAAAAAATATTTCGTTTAATATCTGAATAAAAAGGAGCTAATATGCCACCTAATTTATGAGTATGTTTCCATTCAAGTATATCAGAGCTTTGCTGTTTTGATAAAATAAATAAAGGGAGAAATGTAATGACAATAAACGCCAGTAACAGTAGCAGTACATACGTCATTTGCTTATCCTTAAAATATAATCTAGGGACTAAGTAATAGTAATTGATATAAAAAAAACAAAGTACAAATACGTAAGAGGCAAATTCTTTTACTAGAAATGCAAATGAGTATGGAGGAAAGACAATCGGAATCAGCAGGAAAAGAAAAATCCCGACGAGATGATACAGAAATCTATTTTTAAAAATGCTCATATAAAATGAAGGAATAAAGATACTGTTTATTGATGAGTCCTGAATAGTTATCGGTTAATGATTAAAACTTTACAGTGATTGAAATGAATTTCAACAATCAGCTATCAATGAATCCTATCCCCTCTCACTTCCAAATTTTCTAAAATTTCTTTCTCCTGTTCTAATAATTCTTTCCATCGAATATTCACTTTTTCTTCATCGCAATATTCTTTGGCAAGATCTAAAAAGAGGCGATAATGGCCGGCTTCAGAAATCATAAATTTTCTGTAGAACTCGCGGAGATACTCATCTTCTAACCCTTCACTTAACAATCTGAATCGCTCACAACTTCGGGCTTCTATCAATCCAAAAATAAGTAGCCGATCCATAAATCTAAACTCAGGCCTGCCCCCTTTTGTTTCTAACTGATTTAATGCATTCACATAATCATCCTTTCGTTGTGGGCCCAAGCGCAGGTTTCGCTTTTTAATTTCAGAAAGCACCATTCTAAAATGCCCCCATTCTTCAGTCACAATGGGAGCCAATTCATCTACTAGTTTTGTATACTCAGGATATTTTTGAATAAGGCTGATACAATGACTCGCTGCTTTTTGTTCACAATAGGCATGATCTGTCAGTATCTCTTCTAACGACATTTCAGTAAGGTTTACCCAACGCGGGTCTGATGGAAGTTTAAGCCCCAATATTGTATTCTCTGTTGTACTCATGATAAAAAGAAAGTAGCGAATTTACCGAATTCCATTTAAAACATACCAAATACCATTAAAATCTACCACTTACTCAATGGGTTTCATGCGACAAAAAAAAATATATAAATTGCTTATTCAATATTTTTCCTAACATTGCGACCTTGGATACAATTCGAAAAATTACGTTGTTCATTCTTTTCTCTTTGCTAAATGCCGAAGTGTGCCATGCATTTTTCAATCCGGAAAAAGTATATGTCAAAAATATTTCGTTAGAGAATGGCCTTTCGCAATGTGTGGTTACCGATTTAGTCATCGACAGCAAAGGCTTTCTTTGGATTGGAACTTTTGACGGACTCAACAGATTTGATGGGAGTAACTTAACCGTATTCAAACATATCCCAAATGATGAACACTCGCTTCCATCTTCTAAAATATTTAAATTATTTGCAGACCAACAGGGTCATCTTTGGGTGAGAACTGCAAACGGACTTTGCATTTTTGATACCCGTACAGGAAAAATTATTACACCCGATTTCCTTAAAAAAAATACGCCAATATGGGTATGTAAAAATGACGATAAGAGTGTTTGGGTATACACAAAATCAAAAAGCCTGATGCTTATCAATACAAGTGATTTTAGCAATCAGGTATTTGAGAATAAAATTCAACTTCCTGAGTCCTTCGGTGAAATGGATTTGTATATATTAAATTCGAGTGTTTACATTACAAGTGCATCAGGCGATATTCTCCAATTCGATACGAAGAATCATCAGTATATATTAATAAAAAACAATTTAACCCCCGGTACCTTTTATGACAATTCCGGTATTGATAAATATGGCAATGTGTATTTGGGTTCACAGCAAGCTGATATGATTTTTTATAATACCAAGGATGGAAAATATTATTCATCTGCGTATTATTCTCAAAACATAAAACTTCTTTCTGTCAAATCAATTAAATACGATGCCACCAATAATATATTGTTGCTTGGCACCTACGGTCAGGGTTTATTTATTTGACAGAAAGAAGTTTTATGTTTTGAGAATAATACGCAGATGAATAATATTTTCCATCCTTGGTATTATAAAAAATCAT
>JANNYV010000705.1:0-5894 GCA_031410275.1 Bacteroidota bacterium | reverse complement strand
TTCACACATTGCTCCTGCACATTCAATTCTACGAGACGATCATATCTTTTTTCAACATCGGTTATAGCATTCAATTCATCTTTATGCAAACGATATACATCACGTATATTTCTAAGCCAAGGATTTAGTATGCCCATATCGGCTGATGTCATCGCTGCTTTTACACCACCACATGCATAATGTCCGCAGACTACAATATGTTTTACTTTAAGATACCGAACAGCATAATTAAGAACTGACATTACATTCAAATCAATATTGTTCACAAGGTTTGCAATGTTTCGATGTATAAACGCTTCACCAGGTTGTATACCCATCAAATCTTCTGCAGTAACTCGGCTATCAGAACAACCGATATACAAAAATTCAGGCGATTGTCCTTTGGCAAGATTTTTAAAATAGTCCGGATCAATGGCTAATTTTTCGTGTATCCATTTCTCATTATTGATAAAGACCTGTTGTAAATCCATGAGTGTTATTGTTAGTGGGTTAAGGAGTTAAGGGGTTAAGGTGTTAATGGGTTAGTGTGTTATAGGGTTAAGGGGTTTTATCTTCATTTTCATTGTCTTGGTTGAAATAAAAACTAAGGGCACCTGAAGGGCAGGTATTTACCCGTTTGATAATTTCTTCTGAAGAGGCGGCATCAGGTTTTATCCAAGGACGCATTGTTGGGTTGAATACTGAGAGTAACCCTTCTGTGCCTTTCCAACAAAGGGTTGAATGTTGACATAGTACCGGTTTCCACACAATCGTAATTTCATCATTGCTGTATTTATTTGTCATCGCTTTCATTATTGAAATGAATGTTTAATGGCGGTAAAACTACTAATTAAGTTTGAGAATTTTGTGTGATAAGAGTTTCGAGTTACGAGTTATTGAGTTATTGGTTATTCAGTTAGTTATGAGTTACGTGTTAAGACTTCTGCCTTCCGTCTTCCGTCTTCGGTCTCCCGTCTTCCGTCTTCGGCCTCCCCCTCCTAACATTTCTCAAAAGTGTGAATTATACAACTATTATCTCAAAATGAATGGTTGGTACTGAAGTAAATGCGACTACCTTTGGTAAGAAGATATTTTTTCGCTCTGTAACTTTCTTCGACATGAAACCAAACTTCGAATAAATAACTCATTAACACCTTAACCCTTTAACTCCATAACCCCATAACCCACAAACTAATTTTCTGAAGCTATATATAAAATACATGGTGAGTATGCGCTGTAAAATGGCAGTGAAGGAAGAGTTGAAGAAACTTGGTCTTCACTTTATTGTCGTTGATTTAGGTGAAGTGGAAATTATGGAAACAATTTCTGTAGTGCTGCGCGAGGAGCTGAAAGCCGCTTTACTCATCATAGGCCTCGAATTGATGGATGACAAGAGGGCTGTTTTGATTGAAAAAATAAAGAATGTGATTGTCAAAATGGTTCATCATTCGGACGATGATTTGATTAAAGTGAATTTTTCTCATTTTTTAAGTGCTCAATTAAATCATGATTATACTTACATGGCAAACCTATTTTCAGAAGTACAAGGAACGACCATCGAGCAATTTATTATAGCCCACAAAGTAGAACGAATTAAGGAATTGATTATTTATGATGAACTTAATTTAACCCAAATATCCTATAAGATGAATTATAGTAGTGTGGCCCATTTATCTACTCAGTTTAAAAAAGTAACAGGGCTGACGCCGTCACATTTTAAGCAGTTAAAAGATAAGAGGAGAAGTCCGATAGAAGAAATTGAGTAATAAATTAGTAGCCAATAATTAGAAATATAGTATCACAAGTAACTCTCAACTAATAACTAACAACCAACAATACTCAACCAACAGCACTCAACCAATACCAAGATAAAATGGCAACAAAAATAAAGATAAATGAGGATGAGTTATTGAATGTTCGCAAGGAGCTCGCTCTTCAAAATGAAGTAAACGTTAAGCTTTCGAATGAACTGATGATGGCTCGCAAGGAACTTGTTTTTCAAAAGGAAGAAAAAGGAAAGCGTGCTGCGGAATTGGGGATTGCAAATATTGAGTTGGCTTATCAAGATAAAGAGAAAGGAAAACGTGCAGCCGAATTGGGAATTGCAAATATTGAATTGGCTTTTCAGGATGATGAGAAAGCAAAACGTGCAGCAGAGTTAGGGATAGCAAATATTGAACTTGCTTTTCAGGATGAAGAGAAAGGAAAGCGTGCAGTGGAATTAGGGATTGCCAATAAGGAACTGGCATTTCAAAATGATGAGAAAGCAAAGCGTGCAGCAGAGTTGGGAATTGCAAATATTGAACTAGCTTTTCAGGATGAAGAGAAAGGAAAACGTGCAGCGGAATTAGGTATTGCTAACAAGGAGCTTGCGTTTCAAAATAAAGAAAAAGGGAAACGTGCTGCTGAACTAATTATAGCAAATAAAGAACTCGCATTTCAAAATGATGAAAAGGAAAAACGTGCTGCTGAACTAAGAGTTGCGAACTATGCCCGCAGTCTTATTGAGGCCAGCCTCGATCCCCTGTTTACCATCAGCCCGGCCGGGAAAATTACTGATATGAATAATGCCTCTGTGAATATAACAGGCATCTCACGTGAGAAATTAATTGGAACCGATTTTTTCGACTATTTTACGGAACCTGAGAAAGCACGTGAAGGCTATCAACAAGTATTTGCTGAAGGTTTTGTTGCCGATTTTCCCTTAACGATACGGGACCACAAGCTGACAGATGTATTGTTTAATGGCTCTGTGTATAAAGATGAACAAGGAAATGTACTTGGTATTGTTGTTGTGGCACGAGATATTACAGACCAAAAGAGAATTGAAACGGAATTAATTGAAGCAAGAGTTTTTGCTGAGTTGGCCACTGCAATTGCAGAAGAAGCAAAACTCAAAGCAGAAAGTGCTACACGATTGGCCGAAGATGCTGTGAAAGCGAAGCAACAATTTTTGTCGAATATGAGTCACGAAATTCGTACACCAATGAATGCGATTATAGGATTTACGAAAGTGGTGTTGAAGACAGAATTAACAGCAAAACAAAAAGAATATTTAATGGCCATTAAAATGAGTGGTGATGCCTTAATTGTATTGATTAATGATATCCTTGATTTGGCAAAAGTAGATGCGGGTAAAATGTCGTTCGAGCAAACACCATTTAAACTGGCATCTTCAATTTCATCTATGCTTCATTTGTTTGAAACAAAAATTCTGGAAAAAAATTTAGAGTTAGTAAAAGAATATGACCACAATATTCCGGAAGTATTGGTAGGTGATCCGGTTCGTTTGCATCAAATTATTTTAAATTTGGTGAGCAATGCCGTGAAGTTTACATCGACTGGAAAAATTACAGTCAGTGTATGTTTGCTGAAGGAAGACCAAGAGAAAGTGACAATTGAATTTTCAGTTTCAGATACCGGAATCGGGATACCTGAAAGCAAGATAGAAAATATTTTTGAGAACTTCCAGCAGGCCACCAGCGGTACTTCTAGACTATATGGAGGCACCGGATTAGGACTGGCTATTGTAAAGCAATTAGTAGAACCACAGGGTGGAAGTATTCGTGTAGAAAGTAAAATCGATGAAGGCTCAACCTTTAGTTTTATCTTAAGCTTTATGAAAACAAAAGCAGAAGCTGAGTCTCAATTAGGCATGGTTGAACTCGATACAGAAATAAAAAATATAAAAATATTGGTGGTCGAAGATATTGCTTTGAATCAGCTGTTGATGAAAACACTTTTAGATGATTTCGGGTTTGAACGAGATATCGCAGCCAATGGGAAAATAGCCATCGAAAAATTGCAAAGTAAATCCTACGATATTATTTTAATGGACTTGCAAATGCCTGAAATGAATGGCTTTGAAGCCACAGAATATATTCGGAATAAAATGAATTCTAAGATTCCAATTATTGCATTGACAGCCGATGTGACTACAGTTGATTTAGCCAAATGCAAAGCTGTCGGTATGAATGACTATATAGCTAAACCTGTTGATGAACGATTGTTGTATAGTAAAATAATTGGTTTGGTAAAGAAACCAATTCCGGAAAAGACCGATAAAAGTAAAGAAAAGGCTATTCAACAAGCTGAAAAAGTAAAATGCATTGATTTAGATTATTTGGTGAAGCGAACAAAATCGAACCCGGTATTAATGATGGAAATGATTTCATTATATCTCGAACAAACACCTCCATTGATTAATACAATGAAACAAAGTTTACAAGACAGCGACTGGCAGTCGTTGCAAGCAGCGGTTCATAAAATGATTCCATCATTCTCAATTATGGGAATTAGCTCAGATTTTGAAGATATGGCTAAAAAGGTGCAGGAATATGCCGGAACGCAACTTCAGACAGATGGGATACACGACATGATACTGCAGATTGAAGCTATTTGTACACAAGCCTGCATTGAATTAGAAGAAGAATTTAAAATGATTAAAAATACAACAAAATGACCCATGAACAACATGAAGTGAGTAACTCAACTATACTTAATTCGAACAAAACTGAACCCATAAAAATTTTCTTAGTTGATGATGATGCCTTGTTTTTAAAATCATTGGAAATCGAATTTCAAAATCATGCCAATTTTGCAATTGAAACCTATGCAACCGGTGAGCGTTGCATGGAAAATTTGTCGCATAATCCTGATGTTATTATTTTAGATTATCAATTAGATGGTATTGATAAAAATGCAATGAACGGCATGGATACACTTGATAAAATAAAATCGTATAACCCTGACATTCCTGTGGTGATGCTATCCTCTCAAGATAAAATTGATGTGGCTATAAATTGCATGCATCATCGTGCTTTTGATTATGTTGTGAAAAGTGAAACAGCTTTTGTGCGTCTGCAAAAAATTATTACCACTATTTTCCGATATAGAAAGATGGAAAAGGAATTGAGTTGGTATATGGACAGGATGTAATACCAACTTAAAGTATAAAATTCTTTAAATTAATAGAAAGGGTTTTGCACATTACGTTCATCGCACTCTCTCTCACTTGTCGTTGTTGGCATGCAACGTTGATACTGTGCGCTGGCGTACCAGCAACAAATTCAAAATATGAAAAATAAAATAATTTTGTTGGTGAAGAACACCAACAAAGGAGGGGGTATTGGAGAATTTAAAACCTATCCGTAATTGTGTATAAACAATTAGTTACCTCTTTCTTTAAGATTCGATTGCTTCGCAGTGCCTCGCAATGACGAATGAAGTTTATTGCCACCTCGAAAAGTGAAGAATTGTTTGGATACAGACAACTTAAATGCCGTTAGGCTAGACAAATCACACTACAGTCATTGCGAGGCCCTGCGAAGCAATCTCATTTTTTTGGTGTAGGTGAACGGATTATCCTTAGAAATTAAATGTAGAATCTTATACAAAAACCTCAGTATCCCGACAAGGAAGTACTGAGGTTTTTGTAGAAAAGCAGGATTAATGTAATAAACTTTTATTTGCCATGTCCTCTATGCATTCGGCGATGACCAACATGGTGTCCGCGATATCTATGGTGCATATTCACACGAACTTGAACACCATGATGATTTGAATAATACCCCCTTCGATAAGTTCGGGAATAATGCCTTTTATGATGGTAAGGTGTATGATGAAATGAATGGTGCACTCTCCAATGATGCTGTGTTGTATAATGGTGCGCAGGATGATGCGCTCGAGGATGATGCATTTGAGCAAATACTCCCAAATAAAGTATCGTAGAAAGGAGCGCTAAAAATAGTTTTTTCATGTTCTTAAATTTTTATTGTGAATGAATTTTCACAAGTTAAAGGTGGGCTTTATTATTTATTGACGTGTTACACTCTAATGGAAAATTGTTGTATAATTGGATGAGTTGTAGTACTGAAGATGAACGATGGAGGCCACTACATAAGATACAGTTCCCG
>JANNYV010000704.1:0-6205 GCA_031410275.1 Bacteroidota bacterium | reverse complement strand
GCCGCTAATATTTATTTTCCCAATCGCACCGCTACTTTCCATTCGTGAAGCTGTGTTGACAGTGTCCCCCCAAATATCATAGGCAAACTTTTTTACGCCCACAATACCGGCGACTAAAGGCCCGCTATTGATACCTATACGAATTTCAAATTTCCCACCTTCCGCCCTTCGCTTGTTTGTAAAATCCATAATTTCAATGGCCGTTTTTACCGCCTTGATAGCATGCAACTCATCTTCATTTGGCAAGCCGCAAACAGCAAGATAGGCATCGCCAATTGTTTTAATTTTTTCCAATCCATTTCGTTCAATAATTTCATCGAAGGCTTTAAAACAAAAGTCAATCTCAGCAACTAATTCCTCGGGATTCATGCTTTCGCTGATATGCGTAAAATTCGCAAAGTCTGTAAATAATACGGAGACATGATTAAATAATTTTGCTTTTGAATGTCCTGTTTCTTTCAATTCTTCAATAATTCTGCCCGGCAATATGTTGAGCAGTAGGGATTCAGATTTTTCTTTTTCCTTTTCAAGATTGAGCTGGGTTGCCGTCATTTTGCCATGAAAACTTTCGATGATGAAATAGATGATGCCAGAAATGAAAATAAAATTCGCGACAAAGAATGTAAGACTTAACCAACGGGGCATCCGATAAGGAATTTCAAAATGTCTGGATTCAACAATTCCGAGGAGAATTAAACCGATACAATATAAAATAAATAATAATCTGGCTGTTCGTGTACTGGCAAACATTAATGCACCAATGGCAGGTAATATGGCGCAAAGACCCAATCCGCTTGAGTCGACAAAGCCGCCTAATAAGGCATGGTTAAGCAAACCAAAAACTAATATAATAATTAATTGCGCTGTGCCAAAAAATTTAAAATTTCTGGTTACTTTAAAAATTATCATATTGAGTATAGTAACCACAATAGACATTACAGAAGTAAAAATGACTGAAGAGTAACCAAGAAATATATAAATGAGTTGATACATAGTACCTGCAATCACAATCCAAATAGCCAACTCAACAGCAAGCCGTTGTTTATTTCTTTCATTTAATGGAAGTGTTTCCAAATGAAATACTTTTTCAAGATAACTACCCAAGTTTAACATTTGCTTTCTTTTTCATTTTATAAATCAGGTAAATATATATCGTATCCAGCAAAGCTGTTCCAATTCCAAGACTATATAGAAACCATTCGCCTTTCCATTGTTTATGATTGATGCAAAACAGTGTAACTAGAAAGGTGCCTAAGCCTTTTAATACAGCATTCCAAAAGGAAAAGTAACGAAGGTCATTTGTTCGGATTAAAAATGGAATGTAAATCGCTGACATGATGAGGTTGCACCAATATCCGCCATAGCCACCCATACCACTTTGCGGAATATCAAATTTGACACTGAAAAAATAAAGTATCACCATCCATCCTGTCCAAGCAAACGGAAGAATATATTTGATAGCATCTTTGCTAAATCCTTCTGGTAATTGTTTCCATCCATATTTAAATGTATTGTACACAATAAAGCAATCGAGAAAAAACCAAGCCCTGTAACCCCAAACATAAAGGGTTCCCATATTGGTTACAAATACCCAACTCCAAAGTGTTTCCCAAGCAAAGTTTACTGCAATGGCCATCAGTGGAATTTCGATGAACTGAAATTTTTTAATGTTTTTGATTACGATAATATAGACAATGACCCACAGGAAACAGCCTATTGCAAACAGCAGATGATCGGCGACGGTATAATCGGTAAGATTAATAAATGGTTGATGCATAAAAGTAGATGTTAGTTGTCAGTAGATTTTAGATGACTGAAGATTTATGTCTTGGATTTTTAATATTTAATTTTTTGCGTTTGGTTCTTAGCCAACTATTTTTTTAATAATAAATTGAAAGAAGCCAATAACCAAACAACAGAATGTCCATGGAATCATAAACAATTTTAACCACCAAGGGATATGCATGGTCCATGGCAGGCCATTATTCCATCGTTGTTGATCATGCCATTTCAATGGTTTAAAAACGGAAGGTTCATGCAGAGGCCATATTTTACATTTCGAAGAGGAGCTTCCATCCTTATCTAATAAACAATTTACTGCACGCCGTGCCGCTTCATTCGCTCCTTCCATAGTGGCGAGGTCAGTAAATGTGCGCACATAATCAGATGCAAAAAATAAATTATCGATATCACAACTCGCATCAGGTCGTAAGCCCCAAGTGCTGACATTGTTTACTAGCAAAGGCTCACGATCACTCAATAAATTTTGTTTAACGTCGTTTACAGATTTATTCTCCTCTATATCTCGGTCCAAAAACCAATCGACCTTCATATCATCAGTCAATAAAACCTTGCCGTTAACATTCAAACTATTTTTGAGTTGAGCCCATACTTCTTCAGCAACTTCTTTACGTGTGCATTCATCAGCCGGCTTGGTGGTGGTATATCTTCCCGGCGAATACCAATCGCTGATATCAACGCTTAAAACTCCTTTGATATCACCGTTCCCTTTTTTTGTAATATCATAATCTTCCCAAAATTGCACTTGCGAAATACTGGTAATGGCCCATTCACTATCACTGTAAATGACATGCCCTTCATTGATGGTAACATTCTGATTTAAATAATATTGTATGCCATTCATCCAACTAACACTGGGTGCCAACGTTTGAATATAACCTAAGGTTTGGTCAGCAGTAATCATTTCTTTACTGATTAATTTAGCAGCTTGTTCAACAGGCACTGCCATGATATAATAATCACCGGTTACTTCTTTTACTGAACCATCAGGGAATTTTATAGTTGTACCTGTGATATTTTCATTTTTTAAATCCTTGTCTAATGTCACCGCTGTAACTTCACAACCCAACGTATACTTCACGCCTTTTGAAAGTAAATATTCTTTCCATGCATTCAACCAACGTTCATTCGTAGGCCCATCTAAAACACGGTCGGTATTTACAGTTGGATCAGCCATCCCAAAAATTAATTGAAGAAAAATATTACCCCCAGTTTTGGTACTTGCTGTTTTTGCCTGTGCAGCGACTAAGGTTCTTGTTAAGCCTTGTACTAACAAACTTTGATATGGACTTGTTGTGCCATCGGCATTTCCGAAACGGTCCGCTTCTAAATATTGCCACCAACCAAGACGTTCATAATCATTGTTACGACGACGGGTGCAGCTTGTCATCAATTGCCAAATTCGCTCGGCAAAAAACTTTACTTCTTCGGATGTCAATCCGGAATCAAGACCATGCATATCATGGATTAATAATTCAACATCACTCAATTTTTTTGGAAATGAAGCAACGGTCACAATCGGTGCTTTACCATATCTGGCAAGCATGACACGCGATGTCGATGTGAGATTATTAAACACGGTGCCTTTTTTACCTGATGCTGTTGTAAACGGAATTCGTTGCATGGTATCAATGACATGTTTATAAAACCCCGGGAAAAAACGGAACCCATGTTCACCGGGAAGAGGGACTTTATATGGATTGTTTGGGTCGCCGGTATAATTGATACTCCGAGCTTTTCCACCCACATAGGTCGTGTTCTTATCATACACTTCAACTTCGTAACCGCGTTCAATTAATTCGTGTGCGGCACTCATGCCGGCAACACCGCCTCCGAGAATGATTACTTTAGCCATGGTCTTTCTTGCTTATAGTTAAGAGTTACGAGATACAAATTTTTCCTCCATTTTTCTGATGCCTTGCAACATATGCTTTACGACTTCTTTAATCCCTACACAAAGTATTAAATTATTTTATTTATTCATATTTTATATACCAAAACTTGAATCACGTTTTCGTTATCTTTACGATGCTTAAAGTTCTTTTTAGATAAAAATACTACCTTGCATTTCTGTTCAATAAATGATAGCCCCACCTACTCATGAGAAATTTTAGTATACAAAGAAATAAAGTAAAAAATAGGATATCACTTTTAGTTGTGTTGTTTCTACTTACTGCAAATAAATATAGTGAAGCACAAACCTTAGTTGCCGGTTGGGATTTTCAAACAAGTACTTCAGGAGGCACTGCAATTTTTGCGGCACCGAATACGCCAATTATATTGAATGCAAATGTCGGTGCGGGAACTTTGTATTTAAATGGAACAAATGGTGCAAGTACTTGGGTGACGGCTACTACAGGAAATCAAGTGAGTGCATTCGGTGGTTCGAATTTAAATGTTGCAAGCGGTTTCTCTAATGTAACAACTTCACCCGCATGTTTGGCTTTGGTCAATTCAACAGCAAATGGAAAATCAATTGTGTTTGGTTTTAGTATGTCTGGTTATTCAAATCTTATGGTGAGTTATGCCACGCAAAAAACGTCTACAGGTTTTTCTTCACAACAATGGGATTATAGTAATGATGCCATCAATTGGACACCAGCTCAAACAGTTTCAACAATTCCTACGGCGTTTGCAGTGCAAACATTATCCACGATTACAGGGTTGAATTATTCGGCGACCGCTTATTTGCGTGTCACATTTACAGGAGCAACAAGTGCGGGAGGAAATAATAGGTTGGATAATATTCAATTCAATGCAACAGCTTCTTTGCCAACACCTGTTGTATCAAATGCTTCAGCAACAGCTACTGTCGGAATTCCATTTTCTTATTTTATTGTTGCGAATAATGCACCAACAAGTTATGGTGCAACAAATTTACCTGCAGGATTAATTCTCAATTCAAATACAGGAGAAATCACCGGAACGCCAACCTCTTTTTTAGCTGCAACACCTTTTTCAATTTCTGCAAGCAATGGTTCAGGCACAGGGAATGGTGTATTGACTTTGAATATAAATCAAGGAATACAGACGATTAATTTTCCTTCGATTCCAACAAAAATTTTTGGTGATAGTCCTTTCAATTTAAATGCAAGTGGTGGTGCATCAGGGAATGCAGTTACCTATACAAGTTCTAATTTATCTGTTGCAACGATTGGTGGAAATACAGTGACCATCGTTGCTGTCGGCACTACAACTATTACAGCATCACAAGCAGGAAATACAGATTATATGCCTGCTGCAAATGTTACACAAACATTGACGGTGAATCAGGCAAGTCAAACGATTTCTTTTAATGCCTTGCCTTCAAAATTAATTACAGACCCTCCATTTTCCTTAAATGCAACAGGTGGCGCTTCGGGGAATGCTATCACATTTGCAAGTTCAAATATATCTGTTGCTACAGTGAGTGGCAACACGGTGACGATTATTGGTGCTGGTTCAACCATCATTACCGCATCACAAGCAGGCAATACAAACTTTGCCGCTGCAAATGATGTTACGCAAACTTTAGTCGTCAATCAATTAACGCAAACAATTACATTCAATGCCTTGTCGGCAAAATTAATTTCGGATCCGCCGTTTGCTATCACCGCAACTGGTGGTGCATCAGGCAATGCTGTTCTGTTTGCAAGTTCGAATACATCTGTGGCCACAGTTAGTGGAAATACCATCACCATCACAGGTGCCGGCGTTACAACCATCACAGCATCTCAAGCAGGGAATTTTATATATGCGGCTGCAACTGTTGTAACACAAACATTGATTGTTAATTCTTCAGCAAGCACAGCAACATTTACCTTTGGAACAGCTACAACACCAACAGCTGCTGCAACAAGCGGTGTGCCGATTACTAATTTATTGGTGTCTTCTATTTCACAAGGAAATAATGCCAATGTAAATCAAACCTCGATTAGTTTAACCACTACTTCTGCTTCAAATAATAGTGGTGCATCAGGAGAAATGAATACCGGCATAACCGCACGAAATAGAAGTTTGCAATTAGATTCGAGTGCCTATTTTGAATTTACATTAACCCCTTCATCAGGCAATACGGTCACTTTAAATTCAATTCATTTTGGCTCACGTTCTACAAGTACAGGACCCACAACATTAGATATACGAAGCAGCAATAATAATTATTTATCTACGGTTGCCTCTGTCAATGTTTCTGCAAATTCTGTATGGACACTCATCTCGCCAACATTCTCTTCTTTCTCAAGTGCAGCTCCGCTCATCGTCAGAATATATGGTTATGTAACAGGTGGTAGCGGTTCTATTAATACAGGTTCAAGTCCAAATAATTGGAGGGTAGATGATATCAAAGTAAATGTTTCTGTCAGCGCTTCCTATGCATGTTCATTAACTGCGACTGCAATTTCAACTCCAATTTTGTGTCATGGAG
>JANNYV010000703.1:0-3627 GCA_031410275.1 Bacteroidota bacterium | reverse complement strand
AAGTTCCGTTGAGTAATAATGCATAACAAGCATCGGCTGTTGACTTTGTTGTTTTCCAACATTGTGTTTGTTTATTTTTAAGTAGCCAAATTTTTAATTCGTCCACTTCATCATCATTTTGTGCAACTTCTTTGAAGGCTTCTATCATCAGGCTTTGTGTTTCAACCGGCGCTTCATACCACCAATAACTGTTGCCTATTTCCTTCCAATACATACCCATTTCTTCACTGTGAATCGCATTCTCTCGAAGTGATTTTAAAATGGCTACCGGTGTTTTTTTATCGGCTCCATATCGTTGCAATGCAACAGCCAGCATGGCTTGCATATATTTATTATTATCAAGCCAATAGGTCGCTGCCTGCTGTTTGAAATAGGTAAATGCGTTGCCGGCGTCAGAGGTGATAGCCATATTTATAAAGAAGCTTCGCATGTATAAATATTGAATTTGCAAGTAGCTCGGATGATAGTTTTTTAAATCAATTTTATTTTTTTTCAACTCGTCATAATCTTCTTTCATTCGTGCATCCAAATATGGAATACCTTTCTGCATCATGTCAAAAACACGATGGTTATTGCCAATGCCATTTACACCAAGATGCATTAAGCGTCCAAAGCCTGTCATAATATATTGCGTCATAAACCGGTCTTCAGGCATTCCCTTAAACCATGTAAATCCTCCATTTGGTGTTTGCATCAATTGCAATTCACGCGTCGTACGATCTAACTCTTTACTCATGCGATTTAGATTAAATAGGGTAGCAATATCCCGCTTTTGTTGTTCTTCATTTTTGGCATCTAGTACCCAGGGTGTTTCTTGCAACAAGGCACTTTTCAGTTCATAGTTTTTTTGTAAATTAGAAAGTAAGGCGGCACTGTCTTTGTCTTTCCATTGACTAAATACTTCGTTTATTTTTGGATTTGAATTGGCGATATGTGTCGCAAGAACATTCGCATAATAGCGGTTGAAAGTTTGCTCAGCGCATTCATACGGATAGTCTGTTAAATAAGGCAAGGCTTGTATCGCATACCATGCAGGATTGCATGTATATTCTACTGAAAGATTATAATGACGGAGTGTAGATGAATTGTTTGCGTTGATTAATTTTTTAAACTTAAAATCTTTGCTCGAATTTGTACGAACCGATAATGGCAATGTTTCTGTAACCATCATACTGTTCAATAAAACAGGTACTATGTTTTGTTCACCATCTGAAAATAGTTCATCTTCTTTTTGATATGAATTAATCTGCGCCTGCACAAATACTTTTACAAGGACAGGATTTGTAAATCCTTCCGGAATTTCAATATCCCAATTTACTGGGTTGCTGCTACCCGGCCAAATAGATAAAGCAATACTACTTTTATTATTTTTGAAAATTACATCAACAGGCTCATTCGTTGTTGCATCAAACAATTGAAGCATGGCATCTCCTGCTAAATATTTATCTGTCAGGTTAGTCACCTTTGCACTGTATACCATCTTATCGCCTTCTCTAAAAAAGCGTGGTGTGTTTGGTACAATCATCAATTCCTTCTGTGTGATTGTGGTGGCTGTTAATACACTTGTTTTTAAATCTTGTGTATGGCTGAAAGCCAATAGCTTCCATTTGGTTAAGGCATCAGGAGATTTAAATTTCAACATAATATTTCCTTCTTCATCGGTATGTAAAGCAGGAAAGAAGAATGCGGTTTCGGAAAAATTAGAGCGTAGTTGAACCCCTTCTGTATTCATTTTTTTATCTGATTCTGATTCTCTTGTTGGTGGTTTTTCTTCTTCATTTACATCGCTGTCTTTTCTGATAACAACAGATTTGAGCGATAATGATTCATCAGCCATTCCTCCCTTTGCCTTCATAGTTTGAGCCATTGGTGCATCGTCTTCTCCATAATCCATCGGGTTCATCCACCACAGCGGTTCATTTTTTCCACGCGTTTTTTTTCCATATTGTTTAGAAAGAAAATCTCTGTTACTATTTTCTAATCCCCACCATTCTAGTTGATCATATACTTTTTCATAGGCTTTAATTTGTTTATTATTTCTGTAATAAATCTGCCTCCCACCTTCAGCCATAAAATTATTCATACTACTCCATGATGTATTATTTGAGTTGTTGGTAAATAAATTTAAGTCGTTAAAACGGTGAGGTTTAAATGCATCCAAACTGGCATCATACATAGTGGCTAAAACTTCAGCACTTACTGTTTCCTTTTTTGTTCCGGTGATTTTCAATTTCCATTCTTGTTCACTTCCGGGTAGTATTTTATCTCTAAATGTTTCTACTGAAATATGTAATTGTTTATTAGTCCAAGGGATATTAATAAACTTGGTTGTTTGATAAAACCGGTTGTTTTTTATAAACATGGCATTGATATAAAAACCTCCTCGGTCTACTTCTGTAATGGGATACTCAAAGAATTTATTTTCTGAAAGGGGCATCCATTGAGCCTTTGCATGTCCTCGCCCGATTTGATATAACAGATTCACTTTTTCATCAGCAGAACAAATGCCGAGCTTCACAGTCTCTGGGGGTTGGGCATTTATGTTTACATTGGTGACAAGTAAATGTTCATTTGGTAATGCATTTGGATGTAAATAATTTGAAAGTCGAATATATTTTTTATCCATCACTTCTACTCCATATGGGTCTTTTGTTTTTGCTTCAATGACATACCAACCTTCACTGTAATTATTTTTTTGTAAGACTTCAATTCCTTCTTTGGTGCTTACTATATTTTTTGTCCATATTGTTTTTTCTTCCTGCCATTGTAAATAATCATTTTCATTATTGTATTCGTCCAACGGAAAATCTTTTCTGAATGCCGCTTCCGCAATACTATTAATCTCAGCTTTTGGCCAAAAACGTGAACGATATGTTTTTGAAGGAGCTTTTAATTTTTTGCAAGTCAATGTAATTTCTGAAGGAATGAAAGCATCACTTAAATTTGTTGATAGAATTTTTATGGTAGTAAAATCATTGAAATCAATTTGATCAGGGGCGTCAATTTTTAAAAGCAAACTCTGATATGAAACTGATACATCAGTTGACGCACTTCTTGTTTCGCCATTTATATCTGTTACATCAGCAACTATTTTATAATCAAATACCGGCATTGTTTTCTCAGCAATGCTTTCATCAGGAATGGCCGTAAATGAAATGTCAAATGAACCATCAGCTTTTGTTGTGGTGATACCATTCGCAATTTCCATTGAAGGACTTGAAGGTCTACCCCATCGATAGTAGCACCAATAGTATGGGAAGCGTGCTTCACGAACCACACGATACTTTACGGACGATCCATCAATTGTATTTCCCGCATAGGCTTTTGCAATTCCTTTTACATGAATGATATCATTTAATTTGTACGAATTTTTCAATGTATCGTAGGTTACTTCAAACTTTGGTCGCTTATATTCTTCAACACTAAAATAGGCAGCACCGTTTTCGCCTTCGATATGAAATTGTCCTGTGAGCAAACCTTCAGGTGCAATAAAAGTGCCGGAGAAAGAACCAAATTCATTGGTTGTAAATTCTTCTTCTTTCACAACTTGGTCATTTGCATCCATTAATTTTACGATGGTTTTTCTATCTTTCAATAGTTCATGCTGCTTATGTTCTGTGCCTGTTG
>JANNYV010000702.1:0-5293 GCA_031410275.1 Bacteroidota bacterium | reverse complement strand
ACTTGTCCTTTCGGTATTGTGTGATTCATATTCTTTTGGGTAGCTTTACGGATGATTAATAAAATGACTAATCAATGCAAGATTTGATTGAATAGTATTATTTTAGCATGTAGATTATCAACCAAAGAAACCATACCTATGAAAACTAAATCTTTATTCGCCCTTTTGATAAAAGTACTGCTTTGTACATTGATGGTTTTTGGAAATCATTTCATAGCTTATTCCCAAACTGTCACCTTTACTTGTACAGGCAATGCCGGTTCTTATAAATCAGGTTCGGTTAACTCAGGTGGTGTCATACATGATGCAAATATGACCAACCTTTATTCGATCGGTAACAGGGGGTGGGCAAGCTTTGATATTTCTTCCATACCATTAGGCTCACCAATTATTTCAGCGACGCTTAATTTTACAACTTACAATTCATCGACATCTGTTGGCAGCGATTATTGTTGCGGCTTTACAGGTAATCCGGCTACGATGAGCAGCACTGCACTTTATACGGCATGTGGTTCCGGCCGTCAGTGGAATAATACTTCCTGGACACCTAATGCAGCAAATGCTAAATTAGTATCTTCAGCAGGGCTGTCTTTTATCAGCGCTAATTTGGGCGGCACTTTGAATGTGGGTTATGTCCATAACAGCGGCCCCATTTATCATGTGTATGGATATAACAGCATTGCCCCGCCCACATTAAGCATCACCTATGGGTCGCTCTCGCCGTGTGCCGGCACCCCTAACCCAGGTAATACATTTGCAAGCTCAACCATTGCTTGCCCAAACACTAGTGTGACCTTTTCGTTGCAAAATTCAAGTTTTGTTTCAACAGAATTATATCAATGGTACAAAAACGGAACAGCTATTGCAGGTGCAACCAATGTTACTTACCAAACTACTATTACAGCTTCCGGTAGTTACAATTGTTTGGTTACTTGCACAAGTTCAGGTCTGTCGGCTTATTCAACGCCTTTATCAGTACAAGTAAATAATTTATTAAATTGTATTTGTAATCCATACCCAACGTATGATGTAAACGAAGAAATCACGAATGTAACCATTGGTACTTTAAATAATTCGAGCACCTGCGGTACATTGGCCCCAGGTCCCGGGTCTATTGTCTCTACCTATTCAAATTATAAATCAGGTGTTGGAGCGCCCGTTCCGCCTATACTATCGCCGGGTTTTAGTTACCCTTTTTCTTTCACCCAAACAAGTTGCAATGCAATGTACAGTAACCAGTTTTACTGTTGGATTGATTTTAATGGAGATGGTGATTTTTTAGATGCAGGTGAGAATGTTTATGAAGGAACTCCTGCCATTGGTAATCATACTGATGTGGGCTATATCACAATTCCTAACTCAGGAGCCATAGGATTAAAAACTATGCGGGTTATGAATATCGAAAACTCAGTACCTAATCTTTGTCAAAATTTTTTATATCGTGAAGTCGAAGATTATTCAATTCAACTAATCTATAATGAGGTCTGTATTTTTGGTCCTCCAAATTTTGGACCAACAGTAGGACCATCCATTGTTTGTCCGAATGTGGTATTCAATTTAAATTTACAGAATTCTCCGGGTGGTACTAGCCCAATTCTTAGCTACTTATGGCAAAGTGCCGACGATTTAGCATTTACAATAAATGTAAATAACATAGGTACAAGCTATACTGTATCTACATCTCAAACGTCGAGTAAATATTATCGTTGTATAACAACCTGTAATGGCTTTAATACATCGCATATTTCTACACCATTGTTTGTAAATACAAATTCAATTTTTAATTGTTACTGTAGTTCAATTGCTTCAACTACAGGAGATGAAGAAATTTACCAAGTAACATTAAATGGGGCTTCAACAAATGCTGCTTATGCAGGTGCAAACGCTTGTACTACTGCTGCACCCGGTAATGGTTCTGTCCTGAAAAGATATTCTAATTTCATTCCTCTGGGAAATTTAACAACACTTACTAAAGGGCAATCATATCCTTTTACAATTGTTGAAGGCGAATGCGATGGCGCACCTTATTTTGATTTTGGTACAGCCATCTGGATTGATTTCAACCACAACAACTCATTTAATGATGCCGGGGAAAAAGTATTTGTTGAAAGCAATATTGCCTATGGACCTCGTAATGTAACAGGATTAATTACTATTCCTATTGGTGCAACAACAGGACAAACTGTAATGCGTGTCATAGTAGCAGAAGGTTATTCCGGGAATACATTGACACCTTGCTTGCAATATGGCTATGGTGAAACAGAAGATTATATTATTAATTTACAGCCTCCAAATTCAACCCTCAATCTGTCATTATTTATGCAGGGTTATTGGGATGGTAATTCTCAAATGCAAGCGGTATTAGCAAATCAAGGTCAGGCTACTACGCCCGGAGCCTGTGATACAATTGACGTTGAATTGCGAAATGATATGACCTATACATTAGCATCCTCAGTACATGTCGTAGTTGGGCAAAATGGTCAGGCTACCTGCGTATTTCCTTCTATGAGCGGTAACTTTTATATTGTGGTAAAAGGCAGAAATATCATTGACACATGGTCTGCCAATCCCATTGCATTGACACCCGGCGGTACAAGTACTTACAATTTTACCACGGCTGCCAATAAATCGTATGGCTCAAATCAACTGCAAGTATCACCTGGCGTATGGGCATTTTATTCAGGCGATTTTAATGCGGATGAAAATATTGATTTGTTGGACGCAGCACTTTTAGAAAATGGTATTCATAGTTTCCAATTTGGATATTACGCAACTGATATCAATGGCGATGGTAATGTTGATTTATTAGATTCGCCTATTGTTGAGAACAATATTAGTAATTTTATTTTCTCGGTGCATCCGTAGAAAAATCAAGATGATCCCGACCAGCGATTGGGAGAGCCTTTTATTTTTTTGTAAATCCCGCTTCATTTTTGTGGGATAGTAGAAAAAGTAGAAAGACTAAAAGAAATAAGCAGTTGGCAGTAAGCATTGAGCGAACTGGCAACTGCTTATTTTATTTTCTAAATCAATACTCAATTCAATTTTCAATGCTTATCCGTAAAATTGCACCATCACAAGTCAGCCATTCTAAAATTAACTTAGTCACCGTTCTTTTGTGGCTCACAGAATGCATAGACCCCACAGAATAATGCAAAGGCTGAAAGCCTTCCGTGTATTCCGTGAGATAAAGGCAAATGAGATAATAGGCATTCATAATCAGTTGGCGATAACACATTAAATTCGAGTTGGTGTAATTTAACGGATTGTCATACAATTTACAATTCAATACTGCCTACCGTCAATGCACAGTATCCTGCGGATTGCCTGATTAATACTCTCCGCTCCCTCTACCAAATGCTCATTTCATACACCCAAACATGCAGTTGATACATTGCCTAAAAATGCAGTGATAACACGTCTGTACATTTACATAAGAATTAGAAAAGTAGTGAGTTGTGAGATGTGAGATATGAGAGAATACAGGAAATTTCTAACTACTAACGAATATCTACGAATTTATTAAACAACCAATTAAATATAAATAATCATGAAAAAAATTAAACTCCTATTTGTTGCTCTTGTACTTCTTACAATTGCTACACAAATACACGCACAATTTAGCGGTCCCCCGCCCAATCCAACGCCCATAAGACTTCGTTCACCAGAACCACCAAGACCTATACCTATTCTTGTCCTCGCACCATCCACCTCTCCTCTCAATACCTATATGGGCACCGCTGAGATATATCCAATCCAAATAAGATTTAATGAGGATCCAGATGCCCCCAAAATTAACAAACCTAACATTTCCGCTCCGGTAGGTTTGACGGTAAACACTTCCAGCTTAAGCGTAAATAGCTACTCCGGTAATTTATTGTATCAACGCAATGACTTGTTTATTCCCGGTCTCGGACCTTCGATTGATGTAACATTTTCATACAACAGCAGTAACACGGCATTAGAGTATGGTTATGGCGTAGGCTGGTTTATGACGTATTCAATGGATGTAAAAATAGAAGGACAAAATTGTGCTATCAGAAGAGGAGACGGACGAAAAGATATTTACACAAAAAACGGAAACGTTTATCTACCACCTAAAGGAATTTTTGATTCTTTGTTTTTATATCAACCCGGAAAGTTTAAATTAAAAACCAAAAGCGGAACCAACTATTTCTTTGAAGATTCAATACATCATCGTTTGACTAAAATAGTGGATGCAAATGGAAATACACTCACACTTACTTACACAGGCTCATTGCCAACAAGCATTACTGATGCTTCAGGGCGAAGTGTGACATTGACTTACACAAGTGGTCATCTTACACAAATTACAGATCCGAATACAAGTCCGGCACGAACTATTACTTATCAATATGATACTTTAGGAAATCCTATAACGGTCACAGACCCGCTTGGCAATGCGATGCATTACGAATATGATGTGGTGCATAATATGACCAAGGTGATTGATCAAGCATCTACACCATTTACTATTTCTTATTTGAATTGTGCCACAGTACAAACCATTACTTCACCGTTAAATAGTATTAGGTTTAAATTTAATTCAGCACTGTTAACATCAACAGATTCAATGACAGTAAACGGAGTTGTGCAAGCCACTTCATACAAATTTGACACACTCGGAAACATCATTCAACAAACAGGAAATTGTTGTGGCTTTAATGAATTGTATGAATATGATACTATGAAAAACATGACGAAGCGAATAGACTCAAAAGGCTATCAATGGCAATATCAATATGATACAAGAGGAAATGTAACGCAAGTAACAAACCCGAAGGGCGGAATATCGGTTTATAATTATGAACCTGCACATAACCAAATTACTTTTTATAAAGACCCAAACAATAATATTACACAGTATATGTATGATGCCTTAGGAAATAAAACGCAAGACAATAAACCCTTTAGTTTGATTGAACTTTATAGTTATGATACGCATGGTAGTTTAACAAGCCATACAGATTCTAAAGGGTATAGTTCAAGCATTGGATATAATGTCAATGGCTATCCCACAATATTTACTTTTCCTGAATCACATGTAGAAAGTTTTACTTATGATAATATGGGCAATCAATTAAGTGTAACAGATGCAAACGGACATACAACAAGCAATGTTTATGATAAACTAAATCGTAAAACACAAAGGACAGATGCACTTGGAAATGTTACAATGTATGCGTATGATTCGCGTAGCAATTTAATTTCTGTGACCGATCCATTGGGTCATATTACATCTTATCAATACGATGCCTTGAATAGAAAGACA
>JANNYV010000701.1:0-3914 GCA_031410275.1 Bacteroidota bacterium | reverse complement strand
TTCTATTTCTTTGGCTACGGTTACACCATCTTTTGTGATTTGCGGAGCGCCGAATTTTTTTTCAATTACCACATTACGACCTTTTGGTCCAAGAGTTACTTTCACTGCATCAGCTAAAGTATCCACGCCTTTTTTCATTTTGTTGCGTGCTTCAATATTAAAGAGAATTTGTTTTGACATGTTTTTATTTTAATTTGTTTGTGAGTTAAGGGGTTAAGGAGTTATTTGGTTGAGGGTTAGAAAGTTGCAGGTTGAGAGTCATTGAGATTTCATTTACAAATAGGAACTGAATTCCTAACACGACAGGTGCATTCACATTCCTGACATCTAACATCTGACATCCAACATCTTTATTTAAACGATAGCAAGTATATCGCTCTCTCTCATAATCAATAGTTCTTCATTATCAACAGTAATTTCAGTGCCGGCATATTTGCCATACAAAACGATGTCACCTGACTTCACGGTCATCGGTTCATCTTTTTTACCTGTTCCTACTGCCACAACAGTTCCGCGTTGAGGTTTTTCTTTTGCCGTATCAGGAATAATAATTCCGCCTGCAGTTTTTGTTTCAGCAGCAGCAGCTCTTACAATGACACGGTCATGTAAAGGTGTAATGCTAGTTTTTGTTGTCTTAGCCATATCGATTTTCTGTTTTTTGAGTTTAAAATAATTGCGCTTATTGCCCCTTCATCATTAAATATGCCAAGCCCTAAGAGTAGGACATATTTTCAGAGGGTGCGAAGGTATGGTAATTTATTCGTTGTTTTTTTGACAGAATTGCATGCAATTATGACGAAAATTTTTTCACCAGATAAATTCCGGTAAATGTTACCGCGATTCCAATAATAATTTGTGGCGTTATTTTTTCATTCAAAATAAATACACCCAACAGCAAGGCCACAATAGGATTTATATAAACATAAATCGATACCAAGCTGATGGGTAATGTTTTTAAGGCATATAAATAGCAAACAAAACAAACCAGCGAACCCATAACAGTCAGATAGGCAAATGCCATCCATGCTTTTGCAGGAATTGTATGCAAGGGCACATGCTGCCCAGTTATTCGGGATGCAATTAATAAAATAATTCCGCCCAACAGCATTTGCCAACCAATGCCTTCAAAGGGATTAATTTTTAAATTATTTTTTGTCGAAAGAAGCGTGCCTGAGGTCCATGTGACAATTGAAATTAAAGACAGTACAATTCCAAAAATAAAATTTGCTCCTTGCATTTCTTCAGCAAATGAAGTTAATAAAATAGTCACACCGGTAAAGCCTATAACTAAGGCAAGGTATACAACAGGTTTTACTTTTTCATTAAAAAAAACAGAGTTGGCAATGATCAGTACAAAAGGCATAAGGCAGGCAATCAGCGCTCCCAAAAATGAAGGAATATACTTTATAGCCCAAGTAGTAAGCCCATTACTGCAGGTCAGTAATAAGAAACCAACCATCAAATGAAACAGTAATTGCTTAGTAGTTGGCAATTTTTTTCCTTTGAGGAGGAAATAAGTAATCATTACAATACCGGCAAATGTTTGACGCAAACCGGTCATTTGCAGTGGTGGAATATATTTGATAGTGAGTTTAGAAACAAACCATGTAGTGCCCCAAAAAAAAGAAATGACTGCGAGTGCCCAATATCCTTTGTATAATGATTTGTCTTTCAAATGTGTCACAAAGAAAAGGCTATTGCATGAAACCTCCACGAATTATGAATAAATATATGTTGTTAAAATATAAAAAATGTCTGCTTAAATCAATTTAAAGAGTATTTTTGTTTGAATTAAAAACTACAAAATGAAAAAGATATTATTAGTTGCATTGACCTTGTTGATAACAGGTACAATGTTTGCCGACAAAAAATGTTGTAAAGGCAAAGCTAGCTGTAAAAAAGAATGCAGCAAAACAGAAGCAAAAAGTTGCAGCCATGACGCAGCCGCAGGAAAATCATGCTGCAAAAAAGGCACTGCTTCTACCACCACAGAAGCTGCTGAAAATGCCGATATGCCGGCATGTTGCAAAAAATCAGTCGCCGCAGGCGGTAAAGCATGTTGTGCAAAAGGTGCACATGCCGAAGCTCCTCAACATAGAGATGATGCGCCTGTACCGGCAAAGTCAACAAAGTAAAAATAATTACTTCTTCAATATTTAAAAAAAGCAATCCTATTGGGTTGCTTTTTTCATTTATAATGAATTATTTCTTCTTGTTCTTTTTCGGGTTTTTTTTCTCCCATGCCGCTTGCTCTATGGCTGCATCTTTTATTAGTTTCTGCCAATTGGTATTGCTTTCTTCCGTGAGTGCCAATGTCATTTTATAATCGCTTTTGTCAATATCAAACCGTTTTACTTCTTGTCCTAAGAAGCTTTCAATTTCGTTGAGAATTTCTTTTTCTTCTTCTGCACAAAATGAATAAGCATGTCCTTTCTCCATTCCACGCCCGGTTCGCCCAACACGATGTACATAGTTTTCGGCCACATCAGGCAAATCATAATTGACAACAAAATTTACGCCGGCAATATCAATGCCACGTGCGCTTAAATCAGTAGCAATTAAAACATTTATCTCGCCTGTTCTGAATTTTTCCATTACAGCCAAACGATCTTCTTGCTCTTTATCGCCATGTATGGTGAGGGTTTCAATACCAACCCGTTCCATCGCATTGTGTACCCGTTCAGCCCTTACTTTAGTACGTACGAAAACTAATATTTTTTTACCCTCATTTTCTTTAATCATTCGTTCTAAGAAAAAACGTTTGTCATCCATTTCAATAAATGCGACTGCATGATCTACATTTTTCGAGACCGGATCTTTGGGCGAAATTTGAATTCGAATTGGGTTTCGTACTAATGAATAGGCAAGGTCTTTAATATCATCGTCAATCGTTGCTGAGAAAAAAAGTGTTTGATGCCTTGGCAAATAGCGAATCACATCTCGAATGTCTCTGATAAAACCCAAAGCCAGCATATGATCGGCTTCATCGAGAATGAGTATTTCGGTTTCATCTAAATGTAAATGGCCGCGGCTTCGTAAATCAAACATTCGTCCGGGTGTAGTGATCAATATATCAATACCCTCTTCTAATTGTTTTATTTGCGGTGCTTCATCAACTCCACCCATCGTGCTCAATATTTTTACATGGGTATACTTCGCGAGTTTTTCAAACACTTCTGTAATTTGTACTGCCAGTTCACGTGTCGGCACCATCACTAAACATCGAACGCCCATTTTGCTGTTTCTGTCTCTTGGTTCTTCATGCAGGCGGTGGATAATTGGAATGGCGAAGGCCGCTGTTTTGCCTGTTCCGGTTTGCGCAATGGCTAATACATCTTCGCCTTTTAAAATAGACGGAATTGCACGATACTGAATATCGGTAGGCTTTCGAAACCCAAGCTCGGATAGACTTTTTTTAATCTCTTCGGCAATATTGTAATTTTCAAACTTCATGTTCTAGTTCATCAACCGGTACAATGAGTGTATCAGTATTTGGCGAAGGTAGAAAAATAGTAAGGCAGAAGAGTAAAAAGCTGAATAAAGAATTAAAGTTGAACGGTGCCATCGCCACCAAAGCTGAATAAAGAGCCAATGCTCACCCACAAAAAAGAAATATCAATAAACGATGTTCGATGACCGGCGTTCGATGCTCGGAATGCAAACTCATTTTGTCATTTCCAAATTTTCTCAATTCCAAATTCAATCTATCTTTGAAAAAAAATAAAGAACATGAAAATAGGAATTATAGGAACAGGTGCAGTAGGTCGCACATTGGCGTCGGCATTTTTAAACGAAGGTTATCAGGTGATGTTGGGAACCCGAGATATTGAAAAAGAAGAAGTAGTGAAGTGGAAGAATGAGAACCCAAGCGGGGAAGTTGGGCAGTTTGATACTGCAGCAAAATTTGGAGAATT
>JANNYV010000700.1:0-3791 GCA_031410275.1 Bacteroidota bacterium | reverse complement strand
TATCAATGGATTTGCATTTGGATATTTCGCCACCGATATTAATGGTGATGGGAATGTTGATTTATTGGATAGCCCTATTGTTGAAACAAATATTAATGGTTTTGTGTTTTCGAGTCACCCGTAATAGCAGGCTACAAACGTTGGCAGGGTTATAAGCATCATTTTGATTAACCCTGCCAACGTTCAGCATGCTCCCGATAATAAGTTTCCTCACCTCAAGTTTTTCCACGGGAACCCTGTGTGTGTTTTTCGCAAGTCATTGAAAGGAATTTATCTTTTCTTAAATTGCTCCAAAAAATGGTCTTTATAATTTCTGGAAACCTCAAGTGTTTTTGAATTACTCATCAATACTTGTCCATCTTTTCCTTTCGTATATTTTTTTACATGATTCAAATTCACATAATATGATTTATGAATCCGGAAAAATCCTCCATTCGAAAATAATTCTTCACACTCCTTTAATGTCTTGCTGATAATAATTGGCATCGCCCGTTCTGTCAGGTATACAGCCGTTTGACTCCCTTCGCCTTCACAATAAATAATAGACTCGATCGCAACAAAATCTAATCCCTGCATGGTTGGCAAGGCCACCTGATTCATAGACACACCTTTGCTTAGATTTGCAAAAAGAACTTCTAATTGTTTAGGATTAAAAGCGGCTTTCTTTTTTTGATGATAGCGTTGAAAGGCTTCTGTCACATCTTCTTCTGTAACCGGTTTAAGCAAGTAATCTAATGCACAAAGTTTGATGGCCTGCACAGCATATTTATTATGCGCTGTCACAAATATAATCTCAAAGTTGATCGACGTCAAATGCTTGATAATATCAAAACCTGTTTCCCCATTATTTAATTCAACATCTAAAAAAACAAGATCTGGTTCATTCGTTCGTATCGATGTCAAGGCATGTTCAACATCTTCACATACCTCAAGTAAATGGATATCATCAAACAACCTTGCCAGCAATTTTGTAAACTGTTCGGCAATGGGCTTTTCATTTTCAACGATGAGTACCTTAATCATTTTTCAAATGTATTCATTATTTTATAAGATTTTATATTCTTACAGTTTAACATTAGTAAGCAGTTTTTTTTAAACACAGATTGAATACATGGATAGATTAAAAGATGCTGACTTATTTTAAAATAACTGATTGGAACTTCTAATGAAGTCTGAATCAAATCTTTATCTATCTAATTTTCTTTACCGAAAAAAAATGCATTAAGATCAGTGAACATCTATTCATCTATTCAATCCGTGTTCTATTGCATTCAGCCAATCATATTATTTTCTTACACCGGTATCTCCATCATCACCTTCATCCCGGTTTCTGTTGGTAATAATGTAAGATTTCCCTTTCTTCTTTTTTCTTTTGAGAGCAATATCAACCGATCACGAACAATTTGTAAGCCGAATGATTTTTTCTTCTCTTCTTCTGCAATTTGAATGAATGATGGTTGTGCTTTATCATTTCTATTTTCTACTTCCACGAGCAAAACATCATTTTTTAAAGTAACACGAATCGTTATTTTTCCTTTCGATATACCATTCGCAACACCATGCCATATTGCATTTTCTACCACCGGTTGAAAAATCAATGGTGGTAATTGTATGGTCTCAGCATCGGCCTCTTCATCAATTATAATTTCATAATCAAACCCATTTTTTACACGAAGCGATTCTAAGTCCATATACTTTTTAAGCATCATAAATTCGTCTGATAATGAAATAGTCTCCTTCTCGGAATTCTCTAAAACTTCTCGCATCAATTTTCCAAACTTGGCCAAATAATTCTGAGCAAGTTCCGGATGTTCATCCATGTATTTTTGAATGGAAGCCAATGCATTAAAAATAAAATGAGGATTGAGTTGTGAACGAAGTGTTTTGTTTTCTAATCGGTTCACTTGCAAATTATGTACAGCTTTGCGGCGGTTAAAAAGCAAGAGCATCACCAATAGAAGCAAAGCTGCACCAAAGGCAATAGCCACTTTTACTATTTTCTGTTTTTGCAATTCCTTTTTGGCGACAGCATCTTTTATTTGCTGTTTGACTTTTGTCTCCGCTTCTTTTTTGTCAAAATCATATTGCATTTGCGTACGCACTAATTTCTTTGTATTGTCTTCATTAAATAAACTATCACGATACAGAATAAAATTTTTATAATTGATAAATGCTTCCTCATAATTTTGCTGCTTGCCGTATTCTTCCGACAAACCTTTATATGCGTTTTTAATATAATTGAGGCTGCCAATTTCTTTTGATACACTTAATCCTTTTTTAAAATAATCGATTGCCTTCCCGGAATTATTTAACGCTGAATACAAATTGCCAATATTGATATAGATATCGCTTAACCCGGTTTTGTCGTTTAATTGTGTTGCCTCAACAAGTGCTTCATTGGTGTATTTTAGAGCATTCGAATAATCTTTTTCGGCTTTGTATAATGCACCGATATTTGATAATAAAATAATATAGCCATGTTTGTCATTACCTGTTTTCTCGATGGCTAACGCTTTAAAATAATATTCTTTCGCCACGGTATATTTTTTTTGCTCGAGATAAATAGTCCCAATATTAATAAGAGTAGTAGCCGAACCTTCCTTTCTTCCAATTTCGTTATAAATATGTAATGCGGCAAAATGTTTAGTCAATGCTTCTTCATAATTTCCTTCTGCATAATACACAAGACTGATATTTTCTAAGGCATCGGCAATTGTAATTTTGTCTTGTATACTTTCACTCAGCGCTAATGATTTATAATAATTTCTAAGGGCTTCAGGGTACACTCCTTGTTCATACCAAATGGTTCCCAAAAGAGCAAAAACATCTGACATCCCTTTTTTAGAATTTATTTTTTCATACAATATTTTTTCTTGTGAAATATAGCTCATGGCCTCAGCATAATGTCCATAGCTGATTAATTCGAACGCTAAATTGCTCAGAGCTTTCCCCTTGGCACTATCGACTGTTGCATGTGCAAGTATTTTTTTTAATGTATCAAGTGATGAATTTTGCGCACACAATTGCAATGATGTATTCAAAAGAAGTAAACTAAGAAAGATGTATTTTATGTTGTTCATAAAATGATTGAATACAAGGTAAGTATAACATTGATGCGAATGAAATAAAACGATTCAACAAACATACTACCTATTCTTTGTTTCAGAAATGCAATTCCTGTTTATATACTCAAGTGGACGGGTTATTACTCTAACGGACCGTTTATTCATTTTGCCTTGCGAGTAATATGAACAATTTCTACATTTACATAATGGAAGCTATTTTTTAAAATATTAATTACATACACATGAAAAATTTATTTACATTTCTACTCATTGCCACCTTGTTGAATGGTCTCATTCCAAAATATACTCTGGCGCAAACGCCGCAGGGCATTCCATATCAAGCGGTAGCTCGGAATACAACCGGCAATCTTATCTCCAATCAAATCATTGCGCTACGCTTTAGCATACATACGGCAACCGCTGGCGGCACCATTGTATATAAAGAAACACAAACGGCAACAACAAATTCATTGGGTTTATTTAATGTAACCATTGGTCAAGGTATACCTGTCACCGGAACATTTTCATCTGTCAATTGGGGCAGCGGAAGTAAATTTATTCAGGTTGAATTAGATGCTACAGGAGGAACAACCTATACGAATATGGGTACTACACAAATGATGAGTGTGCCTTATGCGCTGTATGCCGAAAATGCAAATGTGCCCGGAATTGCAGGCCCGACAGGTGCAACGGGTGCACAAGGTCCAATTGGATTAACGGGTGCAA
>JANNYV010000699.1:0-5646 GCA_031410275.1 Bacteroidota bacterium | reverse complement strand
CCTAGGTTCAAATCCTAGTGGGTCCACACAGTGGTAAAGGGTTTCAGCGAATTGACGTTGAAACCCTTTTCATTACATCAACATTCAAACTCATTTGCAATATGCAGGGAATAAAAAATATCATTTTCGATTTGGGAGCCGTCATTCTGAATATCGATTATAGACTTACACAGCAAGCATTTGAAAAACTAGGTATTACCAATGAAGATGCATTTTATTCGAAGCAAACGCAAAACGAATTGTTTGATCAATTAGAAACAGGGAAAATAAATGAGGATGAATTTGTAAAAGCAATTCAAGCCAAATTGCCAAAGCCCGTAGATAGTGCTGATATCATCCAAGCATGGAATGCCATTATTCTTGATTTCCCTTTGCGACGATTGCAAATACTTCAACAACTGCAGCTACATTACAATACTTTTTTGTTGAGTAACACAAATGAAATTCATGAACGATGCTTTAATAAAATATTTCAAACAACTTGTGGTTATCCTTCCTTAGCCGTCTTCTTCGACCGGATTTATCTTTCCCATCGTGTAGGGCTTCGAAAACCTGACCCTAAAATTTTTGAGTTGGTTTTGAATGAAAATAAGTTAAACCCTAGTGTAACTCTTTTTATAGATGATAGCCCGCAACATATCGAAACCGCAAATAAACTCGGTATTCAAACCATTCATATGAAAGACGGCATGACCATGGAGGATAATATTTTTAAAGCGAAGTTGTAAGGAATGAGGAAATAAGGAATAAGAAATAAGAAATTAGGAATAAAAAATAAGTAGTAAGAAATATACCCTATTAAAATAATCTTACGAACATCGAACATCGGATATCGGACATCGATTATTTTATTTCCTCAAAATCTACATAATCACCCAAAGTAGATTTTTTTTCTTCTTGTTTGGGAACTGCACCGGTATTTGTATTTCGCACAGCTTTTGTTTCAAACATCGGATCAATAAATACCCGGAAAATTTTTATAACAATATAACCAAAGGCAAGATAAAAGAGAAACCGTATCATAGAGGTTTAAATTAATTTGTCAAAAGTAAGATGTAGTTGCACACAATACTTTTTTTCATTCGAATAAATCTTTTTTTAACAAATCATACTTCTATTTTGAATTTTCAGTTTTACTTTGATACTTTACATTAAAATTTAAATGTCATGGAAATACGAGCCCCTTTTAATATCAATAAATGGATAGATGAAAACAGGCATTTGCTTAAGCCTCCGGTGGGAAATAAAAATTTGTATCCCGAAGGAAGCGATTATATTGTGATGGTCGTTGCCGGCCCAAATGCCCGTAAAGACTACCATTTCAACGAAACCGAAGAATTGTTTTATCAACTGGAAGGCAATATCGTTGTAAAGACTCAGCAAAATGGCACGATGGTTGCAATGCACTTAGGACCGGGTGATATGTTTTTATTACCTGCCAATACACCCCACTCACCAAATCGAAGTGAGGGATCTATTGGTTTGGTCATTGAACGAGTTCGAACCGGTAAAAATTTGAAGGATGGATTGATGTGGTTTTGCGAAAATTGTAATCATAAATTGCACGAAGTTTATTTTGAGCAACAAAATATTGAAACTGATTTTCAACGCCATTTTAAAGACTACTATACGTCTGAAGAGCTGAGAACCTGCAAGAACTGTGGCACCGTGATGGAGACCGACCCAAGATTTATTAGCTAGTCAAACTTTATTTGTCATTAATACGTCTTTTTTTTACCTGAGAGTTTTTTATTTACAGAAAAGAATTTACCTTTATCAACGAATTAGAAATTAAATTATACAACATGCGAAAAATTATTTTAGCGATTGCGTCTCTCCTTACAGTAGGAGCTAACGCACAAGATGTTCACTTTACACAATATTTTACTTCGCCTTTGACATTAAATCCTGCAAACACAGGCTTGGTTAATTGCGATTGGCGTGTTTCAGCCAACTACCGTTCTCAATGGTCTAGTGTAAATTCAACTCCATATGTAACCGGTACAGTATCATTCGATATTGCATCATTAAAAGGCAAACTTCATGGAGATGCATTAGGAATCGGCCTTTTAGGTTTATATGATAAATCAGGAACGGGCTCTCTTCAAAATATTACAACCGGTCTTTCATTAGCCTATCACAAACGATTGAGCGGCGATGAGGAAAAACCTCAAAACCTTTCGTTAGGTGTACAAGGATTTTTAGTTCAAAAAAGTATTGACTTTGCTAAATTAAAATTCGAAGATCAATACGACCCGGTTTCAGGAGGAACACCTTACACAACCAAAGAAAATTTCGGTAATGCCGATTTAACCTACCCCGATTTCAACGCAGGTATCATGTATTCAGGTTATGTAAACGAACGTTCTAATATGTACGGAGGTATTTCGTATTACCATATCACGCAACCCACCGAAAACTTTTTAAACAATGGCGGTGGCGCACACAAAATCAATTCACGTATTACAGCGTCATTAGGCGGATCGCTTCAAATGAACGAAAAAATGATGTTGTATGCAAGTGGGATGTATCAACAACAAGGGAAAGCAAACGAACTTGTATTAGGCGCTGCATCAGGGTTTATTATGAACCCGAATCATGAAGATGATGTGGTGAATTCAATATTTTATTTGGGTGCTTGGTACCGTTATGGTGATGCCATTGCTCCTTATGTAGGTTTCGAATGGGCTAAAGCCAAATTAGGAATCAGCTATGATGTGAATCTATCAGGTTTCACACCGGCCACAAAAGGAAACGGAGCCTTAGAAATTTCATTAATTTACAATGGCTGTATCATCAGAAATGAACAACGTACATACAATTTCTCTTGCCCTCGATTCTAAATCTCAACGAACTTGTTATAAAGAAAAGGTTACTTCGGTAGCCTTTTTTTATGTCCAATTTTGGGGCTATGGGCATTCGAACTAATATCAACTGAGGTTCCGGCTATTCGCTGCAAGTCCTCGCTCGTGCCTCACTCCGGGCTTTCCGCTACTATCCGGCAGCCACTCAACTTTTATTTCTTAGCTGATCTTTTCTCAATCAAGCTACGCATTCGATATTTTTACATTCTCAAAAATAGAAATTCAAAAAATAGAAATAGGAATACGGCAACATAAACTCCTTATGTAGTACCTTACTACTTTTACCTTATGAACAGACAAGAACTCAATCTCCGCTTTGAAAAAATTTATGCGAAATTAAACCCCGAACAAAAAACAGCCGTTGATACCATTTACGGCCCGGTGCTCGTCATCGCCGGTCCGGGTACCGGCAAGACGCAAATTCTTTCTGCCCGTATCGGAAAAATATTGCTGGAAACAGATTACCTGCCAGATAATATTCTTTGCCTCACCTATACGGATGCAGGCAGAGTAGCCATGCGCAAGCGTTTGCAGGAGATGATAGGTGCCGATGCATACCGGGTAAACATACATACCTTTCACTCCTTTTGTAATCAAATTATACAAGAGAATGTGTCACACTTCGATAAGAATACATTGGATGCCGTTTCTGATTTAGAACGGATCGATTTTATTAAACAAATCATCGACAACTTTAAAAAAGACAACCCATTGAAACGATACCGAGGTGATGTGTATTATGAAATAGGACGATTGAATAATCTTTTTTCAACCATGAAAAAAGAAGGTTGGACAAGTGAATTTATTAAAGAGAAAGTAAAAGAGTATTGCGATGACTTGCCCAACAGAGATGAATTTATTGCCAAGCGAAAAACAACAACTAAAGGAAAGACGTTTGAAAAGGGAGATGTACGAACAGATAAGATAGGAGAGGAAATAAAAAAAATCAGTCAATTACATTTTGCGGCCGATGCGTTTGATGAATATCAGCATATCATGCACCAACATAACCGTTATGATTTTGATGATATGATTAATTGGGTTATCAACGTGCTTAAAACAAATGAAAGCCTGTTGCAAGATTATCAAGAAAAATATCAGTTTGTGTTGGTCGATGAATTTCAGGATACCAGCGGCACACAAAATCAATTAGTGAGTTTGCTTTGTAAAGATGTTGAACAGCCAAACATTTTTGTGGTAGGTGATGATGATCAATCCATCTACCGTTTTCAGGGAGCCAATGTCGAAAATATACAAGACTATAAAGATCGGTATTCGGGACAATTGAAAGATGTTGTGTTGAAATCGAATTATCGTTCAACACAACGGATACTCGATATGTCGCGAAGTGTCATAGAGAATAATACAGAACGGCTTTGCGTGAAATATCCTGACATTCAAAAGCAGCTTGTGGCCAGTCATGATATGCGTTTGAGCAGCACCATTGAACCACAATTACATGTCTATGAAAATACATTTCAAGAAATGGTAGGTGTAACAACACAAATTTCGTTGCTGATAGTCAATGGAGTTCGGGCTGAAAATATTGCGGTCATTTATAAAGAAAATAAATGGGGTGATGAATTGATAAAATTTTTCAAAGAAAAACATATCCCGTTTTATTCGAAACGAAAAGAAAATTTATTTCATATTCCGTTGTCAAAAAAGATATTGACGATTATGCGGTACCTGGCTGCCGAAAAACATATGCCGTATAGCGCCGATGATTTATTGTTTGAAATTTTGCACTTCGATTTGTATGAAATTCCTTCCTTCGAAATAGCCAAGGCAAGTGTGATGGTCAATGATATGAAGTATGATAAGAAGACTTCGTTACGAACCTATTTTCAAGAATGGATACAGACAGCCAACAGAACCTTATTTGCTGAAAAGCCTCATGAAAAAATAATTGAAATTACATCCCTCCTTGAAAAATGGATGAAGGATAGTTTTAATTGTACCGTGTTGCAATTAGTTGAGAATGTAATGATAGAAGGAAAGTTTTTATCCTATGCATTGAATGACACCGAACACAAACTTTGGAATATGGAAGTGCTTCGTTCATTGATGGATTTTGTAAAGGACGAAACGCATCGCAATCCGGATTACACATTATCATCGTTGATTGAGGTCATTGATTTGATGCAGGAAAATGGAATTCAAATGCCACTCTATAGAATTTTTGGCAACGAAAATGGTGTAAACTTACTCACCGCACATGGTTCAAAGGGTTTAGAATTTGAATATGTTTTTCTAATCAATGCAACCTCATCAACCTGGGAAGGAAAACGAGCGCCTAATTTTAATTACAAAATGCCCGATACCATTTTTCATACTATTCATACTGATGATAAAAATGCCAAAGACGAAGAACAACGCCGTCTGTTTTTTGTGGCTATCACGCGTGCAGAAGAGCATCTGATGATTTCGTGGAGTAAAAAAGATGATAAGGAAAAACAATTAGAGCCTTCCCAATTTATCGCAGAAATCACTGATAAAATTCCAATGGAACGAAAACCATATGCTGTGACCGCAACGGATACAGAAGAGTTTTTGAAAATTTATTTGCTCCGCAATAAACAACCAATGATTGAGCAAAATGAGCAACAGTTTATTGCCACATTATTAAGCAAGTTCGAAATGAATGCCACTGCATTGAATAATTATTTAGACTGTCCTTTAAAATTTTATTACCAGAATCTAATACGCGTTCCCGGCGGACGAAGCGAAGCCAGTACCTTTGGAAGTGCTGTGCATCATGCTTTGCAAAGACTGTTTGAAA
>JANNYV010000698.1:0-1668 GCA_031410275.1 Bacteroidota bacterium | reverse complement strand
TGCTGCAAAAAAAATATTTACCGGAGAATTTATGATGGATACGAATAAACAAATTTGATACGAATGTTACAAATTAATGCATACCAATTAACGAATCAGATACGAATATTACGAATGACTATTGACTAATAACCATAATTACCAAATTACCTCCCGAAACATCGGGATACCCAATTACCTAATCCCCAAACTCACTTCAAAGCAACAATTACAAATTCTGTTCTACGGTTTAGGGCTTTGTGCTCTTCTGTGTCATTAGGTTGCAAAGGTTTTGTTTCACCGAAACCATGGTAGTGCAACCTTTCCTTATTAACTCCCAACTGAATTAAATAATCATATACTGAACGTGCTCTTTCTTCCGATAACTTTAAATTACTCGCAGGATTTCCCTGGTTATCTGTATGCCCGTCAATGTCAATTTTTATTGAACTGCTGAGTTTTAAGTAATCCGCAAAGTCTTCGATGATACGTTTATCCTGCGGAGTTAATTCAGAAGAGTTAGTGGCGAATAAAATATTATTTAAAGTGTAAGCCTTCCCGATTTCATTTTTCTTCAGGTTCAAATCAACCTTTTTTGGCTCCTCTAAAGTAGAATCTTCTTTGGAAAAATATTCTGAATTAAAGGCGTAACCTTGTTTCTTTACAGTGAGAATATAATCGCTGTCAAAAGCTACTACAGAGGCATAACGACCGGTAACTGTATCATAATCCACATCCATAATTTGTTTGGTATATGTATTTTTCAATTCAATCTTCGCATTTACAAGTGGGTCATTATTTTCATCACGCAAATCACCTTTAATGAATAAAACTTTTTCAGGACGTGCTTTTAAATAAAGATCAAACGAATAAATATCATACCCACCGCTACCTGCAATACTGTTAGATGCAAAATAACCTTTCTGTCCGTCAGTGCTTACAAAAAAACCTACTTCATCCGCTTCAGTATTGATGGGATAACCCAAATTAACCGGGGTACCCCATACTCCGTTTGAGTCCTGCCGGCTGTAATAAATATCATAGCCACCCATGCCGGGTAAACCATCTGATGAAAAATACAGCGTTTTACTGTCGGGATGCAGGAAAGGTGTTTTTTCATTACCGGCTGTATTAATGTTTGCGCTGATGGGATTTGGTTTTCCCCATTGGCCTTTTGCATCTTTATTCGACAAATAAATATCACTGGTCCCATTCACCGAATCGCGAAACGTAGCGAAATACAATGTTTTTCCATCAGGTGCAATACATGGCTGACTATCCCATTGTTTCGGATCATTTACCTGATCACCAATGGAACGCGGTTCGCTCCACACCCCTGCATTTTCATCACTCGTATAAATATCAAAATTTCCGTTTTTGTTTAGGGTAAAAAACAAATGCCGGTTGTCGATGCTGATGCTGGCTCCTCCTTCATTATTACTGTTGCCCTTATTAAAGAGTGGCTACATGGGTTCACCCTTTCCAAATTTTCCATCTGTGCGCTCCGCGACCATAAATTTTTCAACACTCAGTGGAGTCAGTGTCGATTTATTTACCATATCAAAACGCCTGGTAAAAAAACAGAAATCATTGTCAGGAGAAATTATAGCGAGATACTCCGGATCGGCTGTTGAAATTTCCTTTACCGGTTGCGGATTAAACGGAACCGGGCTGGCAATCAACTTTGCA
>JANNYV010000697.1:0-3797 GCA_031410275.1 Bacteroidota bacterium | reverse complement strand
GGTTAATACAATAGCCGGCGAAGGGTTTTCTTTCAGAATATTTTTGGGATCAAACATCGTAACACCACCTACCCCACCAAAAATTAATTCCCCTGATCTAAGTTTTATAAATTCATACCTGTTAAATTCATTCCCCAAAATTCCATCATCCTCTGTAAAATTTCTGAAAAGTGAATACTGGACAGGCGTAAATTGCTGTGCTGTTTTTCCCTGTAATTTTTTATAAGGCGAGAAACAACTTAATCCCCTGTTGGTACTCAACCATACATTAGCTGCATCATCCTTTAAAATGCCATACACCACATTATTCGGCAATCCTTCTTTTTCGGAATAGTGTACAAATTTTCCGGTGCTGTATTCAAACCTGTTCAGTCCTCCGCCATTGGTTCCTATCCATAAATATTGACAGGGATATAAGGGATCTGGACAAAGCGAAAAAATCATATTCATACTCAATGAAGAAGAATCTTTCGGATTGTTTTGCCAATGATGCCATTCATTTCTTTTTGTATCCAAACTAAAAAGCCCAAGGCTGGTGCCAAACCAAAAAATATTATTTTTGTCTTGCCACCAATCGGATACAAATAAAAATTCATCAAACGTATTTTTGACAGGGAACGTAAACTCTTGTTGTATCGCATCTTTTAATGTATCTAATTCGCGTAGTCTCCAGTATTGATCTTCAGCGGAAAAGATCATCCACACATTTTTGTTTGAATCCACAAATAATGATTCAAACAAACCCGAACACTTATTGAGAATCTTGTATTCTCTTATTTTTTTTGATCGTTCATTGTAAGAAAGAATAAATCGAGCCGTTGAATTGTTCACCCTTCCTTTCATCCAATACACACCATCTGCATCTTGTATAATAAAGCTGATTCCACAATTTCTATTTTCAAGGTAATGAGCCGGAAGGATGGCGATAAATTTATTTGTAACAATATCCAATTTTTCAGGACATCCCTTAGAAATAAAAAGTGCATTGCCCGCCGTGTTTTTAAACATCGGAGTGGCTTCTTGTTTCATACAACGAAAGTGTTGTTTACGCTCATCAAATTTAATAATGCCATAGCCCGATGTACCGATCCATGTTATTTGCGTTTTATCTATAAATGAGCATACTCCTGATATATGCGGGGAAATATCATCCCTTATAATAAATTTCCATTTGAAGGTATATGGATCAAACATGAAATTTCCCTGCTTCATTTCCATCAAAAAGTTTCCTGAACCGGTTGCAACTGTACTGGATACAATTTGCCTGTTTTGCAAAAAATATTCAAGTTTATGTATTGCTTTATTATAAACGGCCATATAATCTGCACTTTGAAATAAATAGCTTTCTCTTCCTTTGATTGCCATGATGCGTAAATATGAAGGAGCTAATAATGGCAGCCCTAAGGATGATATTGATTTTCTCTGAAGGCTCCAGTTTTTCAATTCCTTATCAGGCATGCAAACGAAAATGGAATCTGTAAAACAATTCCAAATGCTATTATCAGGCATCCATAGATAACATTCGGGATGAGGTAAACGGACACGGTATTGTTTATTTTTGTGAAGTTGACTATATGTAAAATCAGGTTGAATGTTTTGATTTTTGATACTTGATTTGCATTGTAATAATGTTTGATTGGTAAAGAAATAAATGTTCCTGCCGGTGACAACAAGCATACCCGCTTTTCTGCATTCGATATGCCATATTACATCGTCATCAGTTTGACTATCATCCTCCTTTATATGTACTCTGTAAAATTTTTCTTTCTTTCTATCAAATAAACAAAGTCCTTTTGCTGAGGTACCTATCCAAAAATTGCCATAATCATCTTCTGCTAATTGCTTTATGTAATTATCAGGTAATGAAGAACTGTCCTCAGGCTTATTTCGATAAATTGTAATTTGATACCCATTATATTTATTCAATCCATCCTTCGTTGCAAACCACATGAATCCATCTTTATCCTGGATAATACTTTTTACCATGCCTTGTGATAAGCCGTCATTAATAGTCAGTGTCTCCAGCTTGAGTTTAACAGAGTCTGTCTTTAGTTGTGCAAATACAATATAGCAACTACAAAGTTGCAGGATACAACAATAAAGGATTCTACTAGAAAGCACGGGATAAATATAGAAGGAATTGTTTTAAAAACGTAATGTAGAAAGCAAGCTTATCATGAATGAATTATTTATCTGAATATCCGCATGTATTCTAAGCACTTGAATTCTATTTTATTTTTTACCTTTTTGCTTGATCAAAAAGGTAACCAAAAAATCAAGGCGAAAAAGGCGATTCCTGTGGATCGGTTCATGGTCTGCACTTCACGCTATGTTGTGCGAAGAATGATTTTCATACCTATCACAATTCTCTTCGCACAACGCGATTCCGTTTGACCAGAACCTATCGCTTGTTTTTCGCCATAGCTCCGTAGCATAATTTGTCTCTATATCTAACTTGCATGATTTATTGGTAGTGATAAACAAGCGGATATACAGTATTATTTATACAGGAATAATTTATTGAATTCATGTATTACAATGGTATTGCAATTTATGCTTATCTGTCATTGATATCAATGATGGAACCTTCATTGAATAAAAATTATCATTGGAATCAATGATTGCGATGTCTTTAATTGTAAGCAATCTTTGTGGTGTCAAAAATTACTATAAACTATCACTGTCAATTTTTTACTCTTAAAATTAAACACCATGTTACAAACCCTTCAAAACAAAAAAGAAAATTTTACAAGGAGTCCTAAAGTAAGATTATTGTTCATTGCACTCATTGCCACATTATCAAATTGCCTCATTGCCGAATTTGCATTTGCGCAATCTCCCAACGCCATTCCCTATCAGGCAGTAGCGAGAAACAGTGCAGGCAATTTGATTGCAAGTCAAAACATTTCATTGCGTTTCAGCATACATGATGCCACAGCCGCCGGTACTGTATTGTATAAAGAAACACAAAGTGCAACTACAAATACACTTGGTCTTTTCAATGTAAACATTGGATTGGGGACACCTATTACTGGTACACTTGCAGGAGTAAACTGGAGCAGTGGAGCCAAGTATATACAAGTAGAATTAGATGCTTCAGGCGGAGCAACATATATAGATATGGGAACAACACAATTAATGAGTGTACCATACGCACTCTATGCGGCAAAGAGTGGAAATTTACCGAATGGAACCGCAAGCGGAAACACCATGCATTGGAACGGTACCGCCTGGATCGTTGATAATGCCATCTTCAGCAATGGAACAAATGTGGGTATCGGGACAGCAACACCTGCTTCAAAACTGGACGTGAACGGACAAACAAAAACGACAGATTTGCAAGTAACGTCGGGAGCAGGTTCAGGTAAAGTTTTACAAAGTGATGCAACAGGAATTGCCACCTGGGTCAATCCGGGTACTTTAGCCATTACAGAAACGGATCCTAAAGTAACTTCATCAGGCACCAACAAAATTCCAAAATGGAATGGTACCGGTTTAGGTGATGGTATTATAACTGATAATGGAACTAATATAGGTATAGGCACAACAACACCAACTACAAAATTAGACGTAGTAGGTACAACCAAAACAACCGCTCTACAATTACCAAGCGGAGCCGGTGCGGGAAAGGTATTACAAAGTGATGCAACGGGCAATGCTTCATGGGTCAATTCAACTACATTGGCAATCACAGAATCCGATCCGCAGGTAGGAACATTGTCCGTAAATAAAGTTCCAAAATGGAATGGCAGCACATTAACCGACGGACTTGTAACAGACAATGGAACCAATGTGGG